>JAOZRJ010000118.1 GCA_029931885.1 Candidatus Omnitrophota bacterium
CGAACTACAGTGGAAAATCTTCCGTTGTCGACGCTATATATTATGCTTTGTTTGGAAAGCCTTATAGAAGAGTTACTCTGCCCACTTTAGTAAACTCAATCAACAAGAGAGGTTTGCTTGTTGAACTTTATTTTGAGACGCATGAGATTCAATTTAAAATTATACGAGGCCTGCGACCTAACATTTTCGAGATTTATCGGGATGATGTTTTAGTTGATGTTACCTCGCACAAGAAAGATTATCAGAAGTGGTTAGAAGACGAGATATTGGATTTCAATGCTGACATCTTTGATCAGATAGGGATAAAATCACTCACCAAGTATGAGTCGTTTTTGACTATACCTAAGGGAAAGAAACGAGCAATAGTTGAAAAGCTGTTCGGTATAGAAGTTCTGTCAGAAATGAAAGATCTCAATAAATTGATTATCGACAATATAGAGATCGATATCAAAGAGTTAGAGAAGAATATCAACCATCTGAAAGATTTGATACAGCAAGAAGCTGGTAACATCGACAGACTTAAAGAGATTCAATCTAAGATACAACATGATATAGAAGATAAGAATCAACACAAGCGAGAAGAGATTGAAACACTCAATGAATCAATAGAGTTGTTGAATGAGTCATTATCGGAGTTTGAGAGTGCTGAGTGGGCCTTGACAGAGATCAATAAAGAGAGGAAGGATCTAGAGAAACAAAAGTCTGATGTCTGTTCAGTTATTGAGAAGGCCCGAAATGAAATAACTGTGATCAATGGTAAGATAGACTACATGCGTTCTAAGTGCGCTGATTGTCCTAAGTTAGAGACACTCGATTTTAATTCAGACACCAGAGAGCAGAACGTGATAATTGATATCAATAACTTGGAGTTGGGTAAAATTCAGGAACGTGAGAAACAAGTTAAAGAAGGCATTAAGTATCATAAAGAAATCTTACAGAAAAAGCCTGTAGTTCTTGCAGCCATCAAGCAGAAGAAGATTGAAATCAAAAAAATTAAAAAATCGATTGAAAAAATTGTTGATGTAGTTAAAATTGACGAGACTAAATATAAGAAATATCAACGTAAACTGAAAACGCATCATAACAAACTCACCAAGCTTAACGAGTTATTGAAATACCGGGCCGTTGGACATGGGTTGTTGATGGACGAGGCGATACGATCTCACATCATTAAGAAGTTTATACCTTTGTTGAATAAGTTAATGAACACGTATCTACAGAAGTTCGGCATCGATCTAGATATGATATTCGATGCGAATTTAGATATTATTATCAAGACTAAATTCAAAGAAGGTTACAGTTATGATAATTTCAGTGAAGGTGAGAAGAAACGAATCAATTTGGCGGTGACGTTTACGTTCCTAGAGTTCTGTAAACTAAAGCATCACAATGCTAATGTTAACGTGTTGATATTAGATGAATTTGCTTCGGGACTCGATCCGTCAGGGGAGAATATTATGTATAGCATTCTTAAAGATATTGCCTCAAGGGAGGGGAAGGAGATTATCACAATTACACATTCGTCCATAGTTGATCCCGACAACATAGATAGACATTTACATGCTTCATTGACAAGAGGCTTTAGTCAATTGGAAGAAATACGAGATCTTGTTTGAGTTCAAATATAAATATAAGAAAGATAATCTTTAAAAGGAAATTGAAATGATAATCAAAGTTAAAGGGTCACAACCCATCACTGCCACCGCTTTTACAGCATATACTGCAACTACGGCCGATGCTCAAGAGGTTACAGTGACATGTCTTGCTGGAAATGTCATGGCTCAAAGTGCTTGGTTTTATTTGTTTTCAGCCAATGACGAAACTCCATATATTGTTTGGTTTAACCGGGACAGTCTTGGAGAGGCCCCAAATATCCCCGGTGCTACTAAAATTGAAGTGGCAACTACTAATAGTATGAACGCAACAGCTGTTGCGGGTGTAATGGATACCGCCATTGCTGCCAAGTCTGACTTCGGCGTTACGGGAACTGGTGATAGTAGAAAAATTACGAATGCCGCGGCAGGCGCTGCAAGAATGCCTATAGAAGGCGATATAGCAACGGGTTTTACATTTGTTCAGGATGTGCAGGGTCTCTTAGGAACGACCGGCCTTACAAATCTGTATAAGATCGTCGGGTTCTTTTATGTGCCTCAGGACTATAGTGAGGGTAACGTTATAAAACAAAAATACTTTAACACACAATCCGTTGAACTGATAGTGCCTATCCAGAACATTGAGTGGATATCTGAACAACATTAATACTTGACTTTTTCGTTGTAGTGTGATAAACTTATAAGAAATACTTCAAAAAGGTTATCACTATATGGCAAAAACAAAGAAAAAGCCGAATGCGCTTGCGGAGCGTTATCTGGCCAAGACAAAAACGCCCGCATATCTTCTGCAAGACGATCAATTTCCAATTACCCATTTCTATGATTCGGGCAATTATGCTCTCAATGCCCTGTTGTCGGGGAATTGGAAGAATGGTGGATACCCATCTGGTCGAGTAACGCAACTCTCAGGTCCCAATTCAGTAGGGAAGACCTATCTTTTTACCGAAGCGCTCGTGCTAGCACAGAAAAATCACGGCGCTCTCATCAATGCAATCGATTCAGAATTTGGGTCTGATGCTGCATCGTGGATCAGTCGTGGTGTAGATCCTGCACTGTTCATCCACAACCCGATTTATCATGTCAAACAAGTCACCACAGAAATACTTTCCTTTACAAGTGAAATAAAAGCAAACGACAAAGCAATCACAATCATCGATTCAGTCGGAAATCTCTCATCAAATAAAGAGACTGCCGATCTCATTGCTGGTAAGGATACAGCGGACATGACCCGTGCGAAGGAACTTAAGGCAATGTTCCGTCAACTAGTTGTTCCAATCGGAAAGGCTGGCATGCCCTTGTGGATTGTCAACCATGAGTATCAGACCATCGGCCTGTTCAGCTCTAAAGTTCAAGGTGGTGGAACGGGCCCGGGGTATGGATCGTCGATTGTAGTTTCCATGACAAAGGCCAAAGACAAGACGAAGGATAAAGTCGTCACTGGCACAGTTCTGACATGTACCTCTGTGAAGAATCGGTTTGCTAAGGAGCAGTCAAAGATCAGTATTATCATCGATTTCGAGAGTGGATTGAGTCGTTACTCCGGACTGTTCGCACTAGCCCTTGAAGGTGGTTTTATCACAAAGCCCGCGAATGGTTATTATAAACATAAAGGATCAGACAAGAAAAATCGGATGTCTTTTTACGCACACAACCCAGGGTTTTGGGAAGAGTTATTAAGATCGGGTTTTGGGGATTGGATCAACGATAAATTTAGATATAAGTCACATGCGGAACGATCCGCCGCGACACCAGTGACATCAGACATAGATGAAGAAATGTTCTCAGAGGATGAAGAATGAAAATAGTGTTTTGTTTACCTGGTAGAATGTGGTCACACGCTTTCATGTCCGGTTGGAATAAGTTGTTAATAGAATGTACGCAACGACAAATTGAAGTATCAGTTTCAATGGCATATTCAGCTAGTGTATCTGAGGCTAGGAATTCGGTAATGCGTGGAGATCTTAAACGTGGTCAGGATCAATTGCCATTTGATATTGATGAGGGTGGGCCTCTCGATTATGATTATATGATTTGGCTGGATAGTGATATATCATTTAATCCCGAACAGGTTTTCGCATTGTTGTCACACGATAAAGATATTGTGTCGGGATATTATAAAATGCAATCCGGCAAATTCCCGATGATTGAAAATTTCCCAGATGATTTTAATGTGACTGGTTGGGGATTTATGGATGAACAAGAAATGAGTCGACGAAAAGCTATGAGAACCGGATTATTCAAAGTTAAATTTAATGGCTTTGGATTTGTTTGTGTGAAAAAAGGGGTATTCGAAAGTCTTGAATTTCCTTGGTTCCGACATAATTGGCACTCTTTTAACGATGATGGTTCATGTCAATTTCAATTGTCTGAAGATATTTCTTGGTGTTTTAATGTTATTGAAAAAGGGTATGACATTTGGGTCGATCCTCAATTGCGTGTAGGTCATCATAAAGACTATGTTGTTTAAAAAGTGTTGACAAACGAAAATGTTTCATGTATAGTTATAAGTATAATTTGAAACAAGGAATGTAAATGATATTATTAGATACGATGTTCAAGTATCTCTTTTTAGACGAACGCTACTTCGGTATCACGTTCAACTATTTAGATCCACGATTGTTCGCGGACAGGGATTATAGAGATGTCTTGTCCAGAATGAAAGACTATACAATTCAATATGATAAAAAGCCGAATATCAATGACATCAAACTTTTGGTGGATTCGGATGAAAACATTACTGTAGAACGGACTGAATATCTTATAGACTTTCTGGATAAAATCAAAGATGCAGAGATCAGTAATGACGTTGATTTGGTGATGACAGAAACCGAAGAATGGGTGCTGCATCGATCATGTGAGTTGGCTCTAACAGACTCTCTATCAATCCTTGAACGTGGAAAGCCTAAGGCGGGAATGGTGGAGTTGATGAAAGATGCCGTGTCCGTTAGTTTCTCTGAAGATCTTGGTATAGAATACATACGAGACGCTGAAAAGCAATATGACTTCTATACCACTCCGCAACAATATCTTTCCTGTGATATTGCCGCCCTCAACAAAGCATGGGCCGGTGGATTACGAAGAAAAGCCCTTCATCTGTTCATAGGTGGAGTCAACAAAGGGAAGTCTATCTTCCTTGCCTACCTCGCTGGTTCCTTACAGTTACAAGGATACAATGTTGTCCTTATATCTGCTGAAATGTCAAAAGAAGAATTAAGAAAACGAATCGACGCCAATGTATTGGACATGTATATGGATTCGCTCAGTGTTTCTTTGAAAGAAGAGGAATATTTCGCCAAAGTTAAAGAAGTGGCTAACAGACCTAATGTCGGTAGATTGTTTATCAAAGACTATCCACAAGGGACAGCCACGAAGTTGCACTTGGAACGATATCTTCAAGACTTGAAACTCAAAAGACATTTCAAACCTGACGTGTTGATAACAGACTATCTAAATGAATTTGCGTCGTCAAGACTGCCAGCATCCGCCGCTACGGATTCCTACAAGTATGTCAAGTCAGTGGCAGGCGAACAGAGGGCGCTCGCCTTCGAGTGGGATATGGCTGTGGTTTCAGCGACACAGTTCAACAGGAAGGCTGCCGACGCGTCGGTGGAAGAGGTGGGGATGGAAGGAACTGCCGAGTCGTTTGGAGTTCCAGCAGTTGCAGATTGGATGGGTGCAATTGTTCAAAATGAGAAGATGCGAGAAGAAAATCT
>JAOZRJ010000119.1 GCA_029931885.1 Candidatus Omnitrophota bacterium
CAACGAACATTCCTGTTGATACCTTCAATAAGGTTTGGATTGTACCTGAGAGCGCGTCTGTTTATCAAAATGGCAATGCGGTCTTTGTCGGTCCTAGCCGTTTAAAGGTAATGTTGGAGGAAGATTATGTTGCTTTACAGTCAAAGCAGGACATAGCTGATAAAGTAGAGCGCGTAGATGAAAACTTAAACGCTGATAATAAACTTGCTTCTGATATTGTTCGTGAAATTATTATTCCTGAACTTGAGAAAGAAATTAATGAAGGAAAAAATTTTGCACAACTAAGGCAAATATATCATTCTTTAATTTTGGCGATATGGTTTAAGCGGAATTTAAAAAATAGTTTAGTCAACCGAGCTTATAGCGATCAAAATAAAATTAGAGGGATTAATACTGTTGATAAAAAGGTAAAAGGAAGAATATATGATCAGTATCTAGAGTCTTTTCGAAAAGGGGTTTGTGACTATATTCGTATTGATTACGATAAGCAGCAGCGAAAAAGTATTTCACGAAAATATTTTTCTGGCGGATTTAGTATTCCAAAAGAATTCCGTATAAAAAATACAACATCTCAAGAAGTTTATGATTCGTTTTCCAAAAAAGGTACTTTTAGTGCATCATCAAATATTATTTCTCAGAATGACAGTCAGGGTCGCGATGACGAGGATTCTAAGAAAAGACAGTCTTCTTCATCAAAAGGAATTATTGTTGTTGCTGATGATATTGATTGGATGAGGGAGGGAATTGCTGAAATTGTTAAGTCTCAGGGATACGAGGTCATACTTGTAGAAAACGGAAAAAAGGCTCTTGATGTTATTAAGAAAACTCCTGGAGTTGTTGGCGTTGTTACTGATTTGCAGATGCCTGGAGGATGGGGAGATGATTTAGCTAAAAATCTTAAGAAAGATTTTCCAAAAATACCTGTGGTTATTCATACAAGCGAAGGTTCATATTTTCCTCAAACAGATAATGTCGTTGTTTTAAGAAAGAAAGGAATTAAGGAAAGCACTGTTTTAAAGGCAATTGAATCAATAAAAGAACGTGCTGTATTGGATGAAAAAGGTTCTAGCAGCAGTCCTGTATTTGATAGCTTTGAATCTTTAACAAAATATTATTTTGATGGAATAAAAAAGATTTCTTTTGCAGACATTGGAAGCGGTCCGCGAGGAGAATTCGGTCAGAATTTGAAAGAATTTTTAAGGAGGCTAGGTGTAGATGTCGGGGGAGATAGTGTAAGTATTGATAATGCAATAATTAATAGAGATTCTAAGGTTAAGGGTTTGGTCGAATACGGAGATATTTTAATAGAAGAAGATAGGATTAAGCTGGGATTAAGCGGAGAGTCTAAAGATCTTATCACAGTTAACAATATCGTTAACACGGGCTTGATTAAGCCATCGCTTAACATTTTAAAAAAAAATGGGATTTTAGTGGTGACGTTTGCCCTATCAGATATTCAGGGAGACAGCATTAACATTATTAAAGATGCTCAAAAGATAATAAGAAACGCGACGGAGAGTGATGAGAAATATGCGTATGATATAGAGAAAATTCCTATGCCAAGCGATTATCCTGCATCAAATAAAATGGATACATATTATCCTTCATATCATGAAGAGATGCTGATTGTAAGAAAGATTAAAAGAAATATAGACGAGACGCCTCTAGGAAGCTCTGCAATCTCGAGCCCTCTGGAGCGGCAGAGAAGTGAAAAAGATGTGATAACAGCAGGAGAAAGTTTTAAAACTAGGACAGGATCTAAGATTTTTATATCAGACATCAATATGCCAAAACAAAGTTTTGATGTTTCTAGCGATGGAACTTCACTGGATAGGTTTTTGTCTAATTCTGAGATAAAAGAATTAACGGGATTTGGATTTAAAAAAGATGATCTTAGAGAAGCCCTAAAGACTCCTCCTAGAACAGCAAGAATAAGTTTTTTTCTGGAGGAAGAATCGCGTAGGATAAAATATAATAGAAAAGTAATTTTGAAGAAGGATATAAAGAAAACATTAAGACAAAAGTATAAAGAAGGAGATTATGAAATCGTTGTGAACGAAATTGGGTTAGGTCGCAATTTTACGGAAATAACTGAGATAATGCGTATTTTTGATGAAGCAATCATAGAAGAATTCGGCAGAGAGGAGAGATTAAAATGGACATTATCTATAAATGCGATAGATTGTGATTATTTTGTATTGGATGAGCTTGAGATGAGAATTCGTAGGGATCAGGATTTCTTTAGTAATATCATTGGTATAAATATTGAAATCAATAGGATCCTTGCAGACACGTTGGATCACGAGAGGATGAAGGATTTAAAAAGTTTAAAGAAAGTTGATTATATTTTTCATAAGTATACAACATATGGGAATGATCTTTCAGCTGAAGGAATAATAAGTATTATGTTTTTAAAAAGGATATTAGAAAATAATTTAATAATTCAAAGACAACCTTATGGGTTAGAAAATATTTTAAATGTTTATATATCAATAAAAAATGTTATCAAATATTTATCTTCCAAGGGAACTCGTTATATTGTTGAACCAGTAGAGACGGAAGAGCAAGGAGAGCCAATTAAACCTTTTGAAAGCGATGAAGAGTTGGTTTTACAGATACCTGGAGTCAATATTTTAACAGCAAATCATTTTGGTGTTGAGCCTAGAGCAAAAGAAGACAGTAAGGCAAATCTTGGGATTGGCATCTATGAAGTTTTAAATCCTAATATAATGGAACAAAAAGGCATAATGTATTTTCTTGAAAATATTGAGAAAAAGGGAGTGTTGGAAAAAGATAATGGAACGATGTCAGTTTCAGAGAAAATAGGCTCTAGCGCTTTAGTTGTAAAAGGAAGTAAGGATGTCGGTGGTGTTGACCTAAGCTTTAAGGATCTAGAAATAGAGAATCAAGGAGGGAGTGCAGATACTTTTTCTTCCGATGAGTTATATAAAATTAATTTAGATAATATTCAAGGTTTTATCCCCGTTGTTGTTAGTGTTGTTCCTGTTCAAAGCTTACCTGCTCTCCTAGGAATTCTCCAGTAAGACAACAATTTATTTAAAGATTTTTTATTTTTAGTGTTAGAATATTCCTCATGAGTGAAATAATTCACATTTTGATAGAAAATATATAGTCATTAAACTGTTGGGATATAATAGGTAATGATATATATGGAAAATAGTTAAAATATATACTTGACAAATTCATTTCTAATGATATATTAATGAAATAATTCACTTAATAAAACGCAGAGGATCTATGGAATTATCTAATAATATGATTGAAAGAATTGCCAAGGTTTATGGATACCTTGATGCCTTAGAGAAAAAGGAAGTTGATTTTGTTTCATCTAAGGAGTTAGCTGAGGCTGTTGGCGCAACAGATCATACTATTCGCAAAGACATTAGCCTTTTAGGCGTGACGGGGTATACGCGAAAAGGATATTCAGTTAAGGAATTTAAAAAAGAATTAGGTCACAAACTTTGTTTGGATAAAAAACGCAAAGCATGCATTGTTGGACTGGGACGATTAGGAGCAGCGCTTCTTGATTATGAAAAATTAAAGGAAGATGGTTTTAAAATCGTAGCCGGATTTGATTGTAGCATTAATAAGCTTGAGCGAATTCGTACCAACATCGATGTGTTTGCTATGAGCGAGATGAGTAATATTATTGCAAGCCAATCGATTGAGCTTGGGATTATTGCAGTTCCTGCAGATGGTGCGCAAGATGTAGCTAATCAATTGGTAGAAGCGGGCGTAAAGGGTGTTTTGAATTTTTCACCTGCAAAAATTGTAGTTCCAAAGAATATTATTTATCTTGATATGGATTTTACAAGTGCCTTAAGATTTATTGCTGCAAAGTTGATGGTAGGAAAAAAATAATTATAAACCGTATAAATTGGATGGAGGTAATACAATGGCAAGAATTTATAATTTTAGTGCAGGACCGGCAACGTTACCAGAAGATGTTCTTAAAAAAGCTGCAGAAGAGATGCTTGATTATCAGGGGTGCGGTATGTCTGTTATGGAATTATCGCATCGAGGAAAAGAGTTTAAGCAAATTTTTGAAAAGGCTGAGGCAGACTTAAGAGAAATTATGGGAATCCCTGAGAATTACAAAGTGCTTTTTTTGCAAGGAGGAGCGTCATTGCAGTTTGCCATGATTCCTTTTAATTTGATGACAAAGAATAAGAAGGCGGATTATGTTCATACTGGCCAGTGGACAAAGAAAGCTATTGCCGAAGCCAAGAAGCATGGCACGGTTAATGTTGTAGCTAGTTCCGAGCAAGATAATTTTACTAGCATTCCTAAATTAGATTCAAAAACATTCTCAAGCGATGCTGATTATTTTTACATTGCTGTAAACAATACAATTTATGGAACTGTTTATGACGATATTCCAGACACAGGTAAAGTTCCTTTGGTTGCGGATATGTCGTCGAATATTTTATCAGAATCTATTGATGTGTCGAAATTCGGCGTGATTTTCGCAGGTGCGCAGAAGAATATCGGACAGGCAGGGTTGACTATTGTTATTATTCGAGAAGATTTAATCGGTAATGCTTCAGAGCAGACGCCAACGTTATTAAATTATAAAATTCAAGCTGACAATGACTCCATGGCTAATACACCGCCATGTTATGCAATTTATATGGCAGGGTTAGTTTTCGAATGGATTAAGCAAAAAGGCGGATTGACAGCAATACAGAAGATTAATAAGGAAAAAGCAAATATTTTGTATGATTATTTGGATAGTTCAAAGATTTTCAGCAGCCCGGTAAAGAAAGAAAATCGATCGTTAATGAATGTTCCTTTTATTACTGGAAACGAAGATCTTGATGCAAAATTTATTGCTGAGGCTACTAAAAAAGGATTAAAAACTCTTAAAGGTCATCGAACTGTGGGAGGTATGAGGGCTAGCATTTATAACGCGATGCCTATCGAAGGGGTAAAGGCTTTAGTAGAGTTTATGGAAGAGTTTGAGAAAAATAATAAATAATTATAAAACTTATAAGGAGATAATTATGTATAAAATCAAAACACTTAATAAGATTGCAGCTGATGGATTGGCAACTTTTCCTTTAGATCAATATGAAATAGGAACGGAGATTACGCAGCCGGATGCTGTTATCCTCAGAAGCTACAAAATGCATGACATGGAATTACCGGATTCTCTTCTAGCCGTTGGACGTGCCGGGGCGGGTGTAAACAATATTCCTATTGAGAAGTGCTCTGAAAAAGGAATTGTTGTTTTTAATACTCCTGGAGCAAACGCTAATGCAGT
>JAOZRJ010000120.1 GCA_029931885.1 Candidatus Omnitrophota bacterium
TTGATTCATCCTTATGCTTCATGCTTGAAAACATTTTATTTTTTACCATTTTAACCACCAAAATCACCGGCTCGACCGGTGCATTTTTGTTGTTGAATTAGGGTTTTTCCCGAGTTCATTTACATCAATATAGGCATGATAAACATCATGTTTTTCTAAACATTTTGGCAGTCCAAGTACTGCATGAAGCAACCGTGTAGCACCTTCCCATTCAAGCTTCGATGACGGTCCTTCCATTTCAGTAGCATTTATAAAATACAAAAACACAAGAATGCTGGGGATATTGTTAAGTATTCGAAAGTAATACTGATGGGCGAGACGATTTGCGTATTGATAAAAAATGCCGGACCAACCCGCGCTAGCCTTTGGGGCATAAAACCTTCTCGATGCTTCCAGACTTTTTTGTATCAACTCCAATGATTTTGGAGACGCCTTTGATGAAGGAGAAGCAGCTTCAGGGATATGTGCTTTTGCTTCCACCAGCAATGGTCTACCATCGGTGGTAATCCCGGTTGCATCCCAGACCGGTCCCCGCAACGGCCAAAATTTCTTCAAAGGATATGTAATAGAGCCTTTTAAGCCAATCTTTTCTATCACAGATTGATCCCGATACTCTTTATACTGATCAGTTTCAAGCGGAGATGTCCAGGTAACGGTTTCAGCACCTTTTAATGCCCCGGACCCGATGAGCGCCCTTTGCAACAATTCCGGATGATGGTTCACAACTTTCTGCAACAGTTTCTGGCTTCCAATTCTTCCGGCGTTACCCCTTTGTTTTGTTGGATTACAGGGCATTCTCCTGTTCCTGAAAATTTGTCTTGTCTTTTCTTGGAAACGTTTTTGCTGGCCTGTGGAAGGAAATGGCACAACAATGCCATCATTTATTACTTTGAATTCATTTAATAGCAATCTATTTTCAAGCAGAC
This sequence comes from Candidatus Omnitrophota bacterium, assembly GCA_029931885.1. The sequence continues at coordinate 927 of JAOZRJ010000120.1, forward strand.
GACAGATATTTGCTTTAACCAGAAGAAGCGGTATATCATCTGTTCCGCACAACTCATTCAGGTCATCGATCAACGCTTCAAAATCATTCAGGATTACTGTATTCCTCGATTTACCCTTTAAATGATTCACAGGTCGATAAGTAGCATCAGCGAGTATGAATCCTTTTTTTTGGAAAAAAGTTAAACCATCTTTTTTGTCTGAGGGTTCATAACCCATAATTTCCATCATTGCTGAAAAAAGCGGTTCAGAAACCTGTCCGGTTTCATCATAGAAATATTTCCCTGATACAGGTGGTGATTCCGCCAAAATAATCAGCTTAATCTTTTCTGGATGGTATTGATTTCTTAGTTGTAAATAATAATTTTTATCCATGATATACGAATCTGATCTATTCATTTTATGAATTCATATTCATGATGTGACCCTAATTTCTTCACTTTTTTTGATCACACCTTACTTTATTGCCTCTGTTTCGGTCACTCTTTTGCGGTGATAAATTCAACAAATCTATACGTAAAATCTGTATATGATAAGGCGTCGTTAAAATAGGTTCCAGAAATATACTTTCCATTTGTGCCCTTGCGCCACTCATGAATGTTACTGAATAATCCTTGGCTTTCCATTTCATATATCGAAGCATTGATTAGGTACGGGTGGTGCTTATCGCTCAACTCCTGAGCAATGTTAGCAGAATCTACAAGAGGACTGCCATCAACAGATGGCCCAGGAAACCCACGGCCTTTTACTTTTGATTTAAACATTTGGTGCATATCAGCTAAGATATGCAGCGAGGCTAATGACAGGTGCCGCAAGATATCAATAAATTTGAGCTTTTCTAAGTTGGAAGTTTCTTTGTCTCGGACACCGTTAACTAACGCATTTATAAATAGTTCCTGCTTTTCCTCCATCTGTGCATCAAAAGCAAAGTCGAAGACTTTTCTTGCGAATTGTTGACCTTCTTCGGATTTAACCCAATCATCAGAAAAGAACGAACCAAAATCCTCAATCTTGTCTTTGAGACAGGAAATAGTTTTTGTTAGGTTTCTGTCAAAGGAACTTTTTTTGTAAGCATCCCAACCTGCAATTGCCTGACCGAGTCCCGGAATTAGAGAAAGAGCTGATTTTGCTGTTCCCGACAAGGCTTCCGATAAGTTCTTTTCTCGGTCGGTCAATTTCATCTACTAATCCTCCATAACGTTTAGCTGAGCTGCCGGGGGCTTTATGCCAACACACTCTGCATGGTTAAAAATTATGTTAAAGCCAAAACTTTTAAGAGCCGCTCAGTAGCCCCCGATCCGCTCTGGCGACTTGTTCGGCATCAATTTATTGGATTTTTTTAGGATAAGGTTAAACCAAGCTTCTCATTAACATCTTTAATGAAACCTTTATATGGTAGGTCATTGGTATAATCTAAATATTCAACAAGTTCTTTAATTTTATCCAAGTCTATATGATTTGAATCTATCATGATTGATAAAAGAGGAAGAATACGCATTACCTTGATATTCAATGAATTGGCTAACTCGATCATTTCTCTATCATCAGTTATTATTGGAATATTTAACACATAGCCGATAGACAATGCACGAACATCGACTTCAAAAGCTCCTAAACCCAAACTAATATTTTGCTCCCAAATAAAGCTTTGAGCTATATCAATATCTTTTTTATTTTGCTTTGATAAAGTAATTAACTTTGAACGGTTATCTCGAAATTCTTTTTGATTTACCCAGGGAAAGTTGCGTTTTAATCTACGCTGTCTATTAAATTCTTTTTGAAAGTCTTCAATAACATATAGAGTATAATTTTCTTCGCCAAACGAAACGAAAAGTAATGGATGGATTGTCAGTGCCAATCTTAAATAGGCATTCGTATCAAGAAGAAGTTTGGTTTGAGGCATCTATTAAGTCAGCTCCGCATGGATTTCCTTCGCATCCAAAAGGGTTGTTGCAAGAATTGTCTGAATAAAACCAGCGGACTTTTCTTTTTCAGATAAATATTTTTTTAATATTTTGAAAAAAGGAGTCTTGAAAGTTTTTTCTGATATTTTGATATAATCTGAGGCAGAGAATTCTTTTCCCTTATTTAAAATCTCACTAATTTTTTCACGTTTATTATTAAATTTAGTAGTTGCAGGATAAAGGCTTTTATCTAATTTCAATTCATCCATTTTAAAATGAGTGGCATAGCTGTTGACAGATCGATAAACGGTAATGGGGGAGATGGTGTGTTTTTTTGCATATTTTAAAATGATTGATATTTTTTCTCTATTTGTTTTCTTGCTACGTATTTCATTATAAGTTATTTTAGCGCATTCTTTTGGGAAAAGAAAAGCTTGCGCAAATTCATCTGCAAAATCTTCGCTTATATCTGTATTTTTATGGAGGGTTGGAGAAATAACATGTCCTATCTCATGAACCATCCAAAATAAAAAATCATGAGTATTACTGTCAAGGTTTAAATAAATCCAAGTTGTTTTTGATGCTGGGAGGTAGATTCTTAAAGCGTTTTCGTGGTTCATTTTACTACCCCATAAGACAGGAATGATTACAACTTCCAAATCGGCAAATTTTTTAAAAAGTTGAGCTGGTTTGACCGGATCGCAAGGATTAATTTTTAGATCTTTTCGAATTTGCGAAGATACTTTTTGCAAATAATGATAATCAACTATTGGCTGCTTTAATGTCGGAGGCTGTATCAGGCTGTCAAACGGATAGAAATCAACTAATAGTTCAAGTAACCGTCCCATATCGCTGGCTCTTTCGAAATGCTGGCTTTTTGTTTTACGATTCATTTTTTTTCTGAAAGAAACAACTGGGGACAATGGAGTTGGAAGCTCAATAACAAGTTGATTTAAAGAAAGTCCAAGTGTGATTCCTATTTTTAATAATTTATCGGGTCTTGGGAATTTATCCCCTTTAAACCAGTTAGTTACTATAGTTCGGGAGACATCAATTGCCTCCGCTAATTTTTTTTGGTTGAGCCCTTTTGCATCCATGGTATTTCGAACCAAATCGATATTTAATTCTTTATTCATATTTAAAACCTATACATTGCGTTAACTTTTGTCAACTTTTATTTTAAAAAAATTATATTTAAGCAGGCTGCTTTAGAATTTGCTGCAAGGATGCAGAACGTCCACATTACTGGCAGAGGAAGATTGGCCGTCTTTTTGGCCAAGCTTTCTCTGTCCATGTGCATGTTTTAGTTATGTTTTTACCTCTGGAAAAAGAATATTTCTTGCTTCGTATAAAGAAATAAAGGTTGCTTCATCTTTTGATGAATGCTTATCAATTTCCCAAAGTTTCTCAACATTCTCTTGTAATTTCAATTTATCTTTAGGACTTAATGTCATTCCTTTAATTGAATCTTGTAAAAAACAAATCAATATTTCAGAACTTTTACCATCAGGATATTGAATCTTTTCAATATAGTCCTTTTTTGGGGTTGGTACATAATAGTAACTCTCAAATTTAAAACCTTTTTTAGGACCAAAATAAAGTGATATAAAATAAGAATCTTCTGGAAGTTCACTCCAATCTTCCCAATATGTTAATCGTTCATTTATATTTAATTGCTCTTTAACAATGTTAAATTTTTCCTCAGCTTCATTACTGGGTCCATTAATTCTATAGATTGATATGAAAATTCTTTTATCTTTAAATTGTAGTGGATTTTTTTGTAACTGATTTAAAATAGAGGAATCATCATGAGAATTATTTTTTCTAGTATTTCTTTTATCTTTCCAAGCAATTTTTGCTTTTTCAATAAGATCATCTGTGATATCAATGGCATTTTCCCATTGACTACAAAACCATGCATCAATTTCTTCTAAAGTTTTTTTATCTTCAAGCTTAATACTTGCTTCAACCCAACCATTTAGTTCTTCTCCTTCAAATGAAAGTCCATTTGCTGAAAGATTTGATGAACCAACAATAGCACATATATCACTAGCTAAATAAACTTTAGAATGAAGCCTTTTATTAGTTTTTAATGGAATATTTCTATTTTTTAATTTTTCAATTAAATATGGATTTGTTGCACCACTTTCTAAGTTACATATTATTTTAATATTTTTATTGTTATGAGGTAATATTTTTTCTGCTTCAGCCCCTAAAAAAGCTACTGCACATTTTAAATCAGACTTAGTGTTCAGCAACTTAATGACTTCCAAAGAATTATTTTCTGAAAAAATAAATTTCATATTATAGCACCAATTTGTTGGTTATTTTAGAACATAACGTTTAGCTAACCGGCCGTATAAAGTGGCGCGTTTTTTGCGCTTTTTGCAAAAAAAGTGACGCTTTATACGGTCGGGTTGAGCTTTTTGTT
>JAOZRJ010000285.1 GCA_029931885.1 Candidatus Omnitrophota bacterium
AAAGCATGCTAAGAACTAATAATAATGAGTATCGAGACCCATTTGAGAATTGTTTTGACCCTGAATTATTCCAGCTTAGCGCTGAGTTAAAAAAGGTTGATGGTCTTCTTGATGATTCTAGGCTCATCCAACCTTTCATAGAAAAATTTGGCACTAAAATAGGCAGAGCATCTGTTCCGGTTTCAACATACCTAAGAATGATGTATCTTAAAGAACGGTATCAGTTTGGCTATGAGAGCCTTGTTGAAGAGGTGAAAGATAACATCAAATGGCGAAGATTTTGTCAAATCCCAATAGATAAAAAGGTTCCTCATTCTACAACGCTAATCAAATTAACCCGAAAATATGGGCCAGAAATGATTAAGGCAGTCAATAACCAATTGCTCAATCAACTCAAAAGCAAGAAAATCCTCAAAGGCAAAAAGCTTCGTATGGATAGCACCGTAGTGGAATCAAATATTCATTTCCCGACGGATGCTGGATTATTATCCGATAGTGTCAAAAAAATCACAAAGATTGTTAAAGAGATCAAAAAACAAGGATTTTCTGCCAAAACAAAGTTTCGAGATCGAACGCGAACAGTTAAGAAAACTATTTTACAACTTTGCAAAAATTTGCACAAGAAAGCTACAACTAAAAAAGAGAGCATTAAGGAACAAACTAAAAAATTACTGATGATTACTAAAGATGTTCTTAAGCAAGCTAAGGCTGTTGCCAACGATTCCGTCCAAGCAGCTAAAGAAGACTTCTTTGACGGAATTAAAGCATTATTTGACGATCTTAATGAGTTTACAAATATCGCTGAGCGTATACAAGATCAGACAGAAAAAGTTTTAGCAAATAAAGGTAATACAATCAAGTCGCGTATTGTGAGCATCTTTGACCCGACGGCCAGACCGATCAAAAAAGGGAAACTAGGCATTAAATGCGAGTTCGGAAATAAGATTGTAGTTCAAGATACCGAGCAAGGAATAATCACTGGATACCAAGTTTTAGAAGAAAATCCAAGTGACACAGCCTTAGTCGATGAGGTCATTGAACGACATATCGACGTCTTTGATAAGCCTCCCGATGAAGTCGCCACAGACAGGGGCTTTTCTTCCGCCGAGAATGAAGCTAAGCTTAAAGAAACCATTAAGCGCGTTAGTATGCCCAAACGAGGCAAGCTCGACGCAGAACGAAAACAACATCAAAGGCAGTATTGGTTTAAACGCTTACAACGGTTCAGGGCTGGCGGCGAGGCCAAAATCAGTCTATTAAAGCGCAAATTTGGTCTGCGTCGGAGTCGGTTGCGGGGGCTCAAAGGGATCAAGATTCACGTTGGTTGGGGGATATTAACCCACAATCTATGGCAAACAGCAAGAATAACCTAAGAAAAATGCCAGGACCAACTTATCCAGCATTGTCAAAGAACGGATGATCGAACAAAAAACTAAAATCCCTTTTTTCAGGGGTAACTA
>JAOZRJ010000121.1 GCA_029931885.1 Candidatus Omnitrophota bacterium
AGGGTTTTCTTTTGCTGCTGGCGTTGCCTTGGCCGGAAAGATGGATAAGAAAAATTATAAAGTATTTACATTACTAGGTGATGGAGAATGCCAGGAAGGGTCGGTTTGGGAAGCTGCGCTGTTCTCACCTAAGATGGAGCTGGACAATTTAGTTGTTATTATTGATTATAATAAAATGCAAGCCATGGATCGATTAGAAAATATTGTTCCATTAGAACCATTTGCTGATAAATGGAAAGCTTTTGGATGGGCCGTTACGGAAGTAGATGGACACAACATTGATGAGCTAAATAAAGTTTTTCATCAAGTTCCTCTGATAAAAAATAAACCAACGCTTGTGATTGCGCACACAACAAAAGGCAAGGGAATTTCTTTTATGGAAAATGTTCCTATCTGGCATTACCGTATGCCTAATGAAAGCGAAATGCAGATAGCATGTAAAGAACTTGGATTAAAATATGAGAACGGAAAGATAAAATGAGAAACGCTTATTTGTCCGCATTGTATGATTTAGCAGGAAAAAATAAAAATATTTTAGCTCTCATCTCGGATAATGGAGCGATTGTTTATGATAAATATCGAGAAAGTTTTCCGAATCAATTTATTAATATGGGTATTGCTGAAGCAAATATGGTGGGGGTTGCCTCCGGACTTGCTTCGTGCGGAAAAATTCCTTTTGTTTATACTATTGCCAATTTTATTGTTTATCGTGCTTTTGAACAAGTCAGAAATGATGTATGCCTTCAAAAGATGAACGTTAAGCTTGTAGGAATTGGGGCGGGATTCGTGTATAGCAATTTAGGCCCAACGCACCATACAACCGAGGATATTGCGCTTATGCGCAGTTTGCCCAATATGACAATATTTTCTCCATGTGATCCTTTGGAAACAAAGAAGGTAGCTTATGCGGCAGCTCAAATTGATGGCCCTGTTTATATTCGTATCGCTACAGGGGGTACGCCTTTGATTTATGAAAAAGATTACGATTTTAAACCTGGCAAAGGGGTTGTTCTAAAAGATGGACATGATGTTGCAATTATTGCAACAGGGAGTATTGTTCGTGAAGTTTTATTTGCAGCTGAGAAGCTTAAAGCCAAAGGAATCTTTGTGCGCGTGATTAACTTACACACATTAAAGCCTGTTGACCGAGACATTATTCTTAAAGCCGCGGTAGAAACAAAAGGCATCTTAACGGTGGAGGATCAAAATATTTCAGGTGGTTTAGGGGGCTCGGTTGCCGAGGTTTTGGCTGAAGAGTCTGGGGTTTGTGTTAATTTTAAGCGTCTTGGTTTGAATAATGAGTTTACTGAAGGCTATGGAAGTTATCAGGATTTAAAAGAGATGAATGGAATTTCAAAAGATCATATCGTAAAAGCAGTAATAAAATTACTGGAAAGTTAGAATGGGCAATCTTTTTAACATCATTACTCCATTACATAAGAAGTCAGAAAGAGATTATCTTGAGAGAATGCAGGATGACAAGGTCGCGTGTTCTGAAGTTGCAAGAAAATATGGAAAAGATTATTGGGACGGAGACCGTTGCTACGGATATGGCGGGTATCAGTATGACGGCCGCTGGAAAGAAGTTGCAGCGGAGTTGATTAATTGTTATCAGCTTTCGTCTGATGCTAAAATACTTGATGTTGGCTGCGGCAAAGGATATTTATTATATGAATTTAAAAAACTTTTGCCTAAAGCTAAAATTGTGGGATTTGATATTTCTCAATATGCTATTGAAAACGCTAAAGAGGAAATTAAGGAGTATGTGTCTATCCATAAGGCGCAGGATGCGTATCCGTTTTTGGACAAGGAATTTGATTTAGTTTTTTCTAATACAACGTTGCATAATTTATATGTTTACGAGCTAAAGCAGGCCCTCAAAGAGATTGAGCGCGTTGGGAAAAATAAGTTTATTATTGTTGAAAGTTACCGCAACGTTAAAGAATTATTTAATCTTCAGTGCTGGGCTTTGACTTGCAATTCTTTTTATACACCAGATGAATGGGTATGGATTTATAAAGAATTTGGCTACATAGGGGATTTTGAATTTATTTATTTTGAATAATTTCCAAGAGGCATTCTAATTTTATATTATGCTTTTTAAAAAAAAGAATCTAGCGAAAGATTACGCGTTACATTAGTTGTCCCAAATTTTCGATGGGCAAATTGGGATCCGAATACTCTTTGGCATTTTTTCCCTTATAACTTATGTTTGCTGGCAGCAATGCTTGAAGATATTTGTGATGTTAATATTCTTGACGCTCACCAGAGAGATTTAAGCCCAGAGGAATTTTTTCAAGAAATTCAGAAAATAAAATCTGATGTTGTTGCTGTTACTGTTTTAATGGATCAGTATGCTGATGCTGCTCATAAATCAGCAAGTATAATCAAAGAGGCTAATTTAAATATATGTGTTGTTATGGGCGGTGTTTACGCGACCATGAATGCAGACGATGTTATTCAAGATAAAAATATTGATTATGTTTTTATGGGTGAAGCTGAGTTTGTTTTTAGAGAGTTTGTCGAATATTGCATAGGGAAAAAGAAAGAATTACCTTCAAAAGGTCTTTGTTATCGCGAAGAGGGACGAATTATCAACAAGGGGCATTCTGATTTCATTGAAGACTTAAATCAGATATCTTTTCCTGCATATCATTTAGTTGATTTTTTAAAGTATGCTAATAGTGCCTCACGTAAAAGCGTGGATTCTCCCAGGGAATATCCTTATGCACGAATTATGACGTCTCGCGGGTGTCCTATTGGGTGCAATTTTTGTCAGGTGGAATCTATAATGGGAAAAACTTTTCGTGGACGTAGTGCAAAAAATGTTTTAGATGAAATAGAGTTTTTAAAAAAGAAATATGGAATTCGATCGCTTATTTTTGATGATGATAATTTATTGATGGATAAAAAAAGGGCCATAGAAATTTTTCAGGGAATGATAGACCGTAATTTAGTTATGCCATGGATTTCTATTGGACTTGCAGTTTTTAAGCTAAACGAAGAATTAATTAAAATTATGCGTGCAAGTGGTTGTGCGTATATCAGTGTCGCAATTGAATCAGGGAACAAAAGAGTTTTGCAAAGAATTATTCATAAGCCTGTTAATTTTGATTACGCGAAAAAAATGATTAAGATTGCGCAAAATCAAAATATTTATGTTGCGGGAAATTTTATGATAGGCTTTCCTACGGAGACATGGGAAGAAATACGGGAGACGGTTAAATTTGCTGAAGAGAGCGGAATTGATTATATGAAACTTTTTGCAGCGATTCCTTTGCGCCACACTAGGCTTTGGGATTTGTGTATTCAAGAAAAAGCCTTTAAAAAAGGATTTAATGAAAATGATAAAAGATGGAGCACAGGACAGATTGAAACAAAAGATTTTTCTGCTGATGATTTAACAATTTTACGTGCTTATGAATGGGATCGTGTTAATTTTGGGGACTCGAAAAAGCGAGAACGTACTGCTGCGATGATGAGAGTAACGGAGAAAGAGCTACTGGAGATCCGTAGGCAAACTTTAAGGAATGCTTGCCAAAATGTTAAAGACGGACAAGGGTTTTAGTTATGACGATGAAATTAGATAATATTCATCGCATTGTTATTTTAGGGCACTCAGGATTTATCGGGGGGCACTTAATGGGCTTTATATCAAAGAAATATCCTGATGTAGAGATTAAAGGTTTCTCTTTGCCGGAGATTGATCTGATAGATTTTAAAAGCCTTTCAAATATATCTGAGGTTTTAGATGAAAAAACAGTTGTAATTTTTTGTGCTGCTATTAAAAGACAGTTCGGCGATACGTTAGAAATATTTCATAAGAATATTAAGATGATTATCAATGTTTGCCGTCTTCTTGAGAAAACTTCTGTCGGGAAATTAATATATTTCAGCTCTGCGGCTGTTTATGGAGAAGATGTTAACAATACGGCGATTACAGAGCGTACTTCGGTTTCACCCACATCTTACTATGGCTTGGCAAAGTATACTTCAGAAAGACTTTTGGGAAAGACTTTTAGCGGACTAAATAAGGAAAAGTTAGTTGTTTTAAGGCCGCCTACGATTTATGGACCTAACGATTTAGGGTTTACTTATGGCCCGATAGGGTTCATCCGATCCTGTCTTACTAAAACGCCGATTACATTGTGGGGTAATGGAGAAGAGTTAAGAGAATTTATTTTTATTGATGATATTTGTGAGATTGCTTGCCGGTTGATTAATTCAAAGATTCAAGGGGTTATTAATATTGCGAGCGGAGAAAGTTTTTCTTTTCGTAAAATTCTAGATAATATTTTAGTTTTAACTGATTATCATGTTCCAATAACTTTTTGTCAGAGAACTAAAGATAAAATTGACAATATATTTATTAATGATTTTTTTAAAGAAACTTTTACTGATTTTACGTTTACTCCCATTGAAAAAGGCATTAAAAAGACTTATGAAATTGAAAAGAAAAAATTTGAAACCATTTAAGTGTTTGACCTGCCAGTCTGAAAAGTTTGATAGGACTTTAGACTTAGGTTATCAACCGATTGCCAATCGTTTTAAAATAAAGGCCTCTCAGGAGGATGAGTTTTTTAGATTGGTATTAATCCAGTGCCAGGGATGTGGGTTGATACAGATAAAGAACCCTGTGCCTGCTGAAGCTTTGATGCCGCGTTTTGACTGGATAACTTATAAAGAGCCGGAAGACCACCTTGATAATATGGTCGAAATTTTATCCAACCTAGGTGGAATAAATAAAAAATCCGTTGTTAGAGGAATAAGTTTTAAGGACGATTCGACATTAGAGCGGTTTCATAAAAAAGGATTTCAGCCAACATGGCGCATAGACCCGAAAGAAGATTTAGGGGCTTTGCAAAAGGGCTGTGGCGTCGAAGCAATTCAGGAGCGTTTAAATATCGAAAACGCGCAAAAGATAGCACAGCGATATGGCAAGGCAGACCTTTTAATTGTTCGTCATATTCTTGAGCATGCGCATAGTCCGAAAAAATTTATTGAAGCTTTGAAAGAGCTTATTAGCCTAGATGGATATATCGTGTTTGAGGTTCCGAGTTGTCAAAAGAATATTCAGGAATGTGATTACACAACTATTTGGGAAGAGCATATTTTTTATTTTACTCCGTATAGTTTTAAGAATTTTTTTCGTTTCCACAGACTAAATCTTATAAATCAGAGACGTTATTCTTATCCTTTTGAAGATTCTTTAGTTGGTATTGTTCAAAAAACAGAGCGCC
>JAOZRJ010000122.1 GCA_029931885.1 Candidatus Omnitrophota bacterium
TCTTAAGCACTATAGATCCGTCATCTTTCTCTAGATAATAAAGTTTAAGGAACTTAGGGCTGAATTTATTTTCGACAAACCTGAAGGTCTGGTCATCTTTTAGAACCCAGAAACCTTTCTTATTATTATAGTCACGCCAATCCATCTGATACTGCGTGCCAATATATTTAATATTCTTTTTGTCACTCGTTGCATGAAAATGACCAGACAAAACAGACTTGTAATCTGTAAACTTAGCAGAATCGACGCCAGAGTTTGAGACTGAATTGCCGTGCATGAGCACACCGTTAATCTCAAAGTGACCAGCTAAAATATCTACATCTTCAGGCTTAATCGAAATTTCCGTGTCACCATTGCCGTTGACTATCCACGGCACAAAGCCAATATTGAAACCTCCGAAATCTATAATCTCTGGTTCCTCTATAACTCGCACATACTTAAATTCTTTTAAATTCGTTTTTTGGAAGTTCGTCTCTATTTTATTTCGGTAAAAGCTATCATGATTGCCCACTAAAGAATACAACGTTACACAGTTATCATCAAACCACTGGAAAAATCGTGATTTTATACGATCCATTACCAATAGATCCATAAAATTTCTATTGTGGACAATATCGCCCAAGTGTATAAATTTATTTATCTTATTTTTTAGAGCATATGGAAAAACTACTTGTTCATAATACTGCAAAGCATGTTCTAATTTAACCCTATTGAAACTGTTAATTCCAAAGTGTGAGTCGGTAATACAGATTATTGGCATAAAGATACCCTTTCGATATTATATTTCTTCAAAGATATTTTTTTAGAACAGCAATTATGTAATGAACCCATCGGAATAAAGTTTTGGCGAGAGAATTCTAATAAATTTTCTACAATTATTTTATTTTGATCATAAAATTTTATTTTATATTTTTTACTTCGTCTAATCACTTGTTGTTTCTGTTTTTTTATATATTCGCACAACTGTCTTAAATTTATCATATCACATTTATCTATACATTCGTTAATTTCTTGAATACTCTTAATACCACGATAATTATATCTTTTACCAGAGACGAATTCATATAAAACCGGCAATGAAATTTTGGCGTTTTTTGAAACGTAATCCATTTGTCCGTAAACCACGCATTTAGTATTATTCGTAAGTTCAAATAAAAATTGTTTGGCCAAAGGGCTATCTGAACCCGTCAATCCATACATGGGATTTCCCTTTCCAGCATTTCTTTTTTTAGAAGCCTGACCGGTTAATTTTTTGGCGGTTGCCGTGTGTTTTCTACCATACATTGGATGATATTTGCCGTGATATGTATTCCTGCCGCCGCCATCGGCCGTGTTTGTCATTAAATCACCGTAAACATATCTGGCATGTTTTATCCAAAATTTTTCTCTGTCTTCCCAAATTTTCTTTTGAACTTTTTCCAATATAATTAAATCGGGATTCAAACCTAATCGAGATAATTTAGCTATCCAATAATGCTTATAGGTCTTTTTTGATTTGACGGGTCTAATATGTGCAGTTAATCTTTTATAAGGATTGTCGGATTTTCCGACATATCTAATCGAAATATCTCTTGGATCTACTAAAGCATAAATGTAGGTATATTTCATGAGATGTCACCATATAAATATTAAAAAGAGGAAGGACAGCGGTTTGTCACCATAGACTGTTTTCATTGAGCACTAACTCAGTGAATCACTTCCTTTCTATTATTTATATACAACCCCCCGACGAGGTTCTCACATTAACTTTAACAAATGGCGCTCGTATCTTCACACCTTCAAACTCAGTGAGATTTTCCTTTTCTTCCTCAGTCAATGTATTAAATTTATCACAGAAGGCTTGTGCTTCCTCCACAGTATAAAATCTAGATAACATTGGCTTGAACGACTTATTCTTTAACGTACCATGGACTGATATAATTTCCATTACTTAGACTCCAATTTAACTTCACTCGCCACTTTCTGATTTTGTTCGTTATATGACAATTTCTCCAAATAATCGGTGCCATACTTCTCTATAAACGCCATCGACGTAAGATTCTCTTCCCCATCAGCGTCATAAGGGTGAATGTGAAATTCCATAAGGTTGATGATGTCGGCCAACAACTCGAACGGAACCCCCGCATTAATTGGTTTTAATCTGTATGTAACTAGCTTGTCCGTCCACTCTTTTGATTTATTATTCATTTTGATATCATTATCCCCGTTAATATATGGCCGTCTTCATCGATTGGTTCCCCATCCTCATTATGATTGGATGACACAATTGTGTTTCGATCATATTGTTGTGCATTGTTTAATTGATTTTTAACTAAATTAAATTTATAATCGGCCAATCGGCCTTCCTTAGCAATAAACTGTAAAAAAGCATGATAAGTTATTTGCGTAAAATACGCAAATGGGTTGTTATATTTAGAGACATTGAAACGATTACAGTAACGGATACAATGTTCCGTTGCCTCAGATCGCATGTCCTCTATATATGTATAATTCGCAAAGTTCGGTTTTGAACTATATCTCTTGACAATCTCCATGATACATTCAGTAATATAGAGAGGAATTGGTATAGGTTTTCCGGCATTGTCCCAATCTACGAGTGCTTGATAAAATTGAGGATTGTTTACGTAGTGGCGCTTCTTAGCCATAATTATTTCGGTGTGTTAAGATCTTAATTAAAGATGTTTAATTGAATTAATTCCTTTTAAATGCAATGAGCTTTTAAAACGCGTTAATATAATAATAGTATATCACAAAAGGCAACTTAAGTCAAATGTATAATAGTTTTATTGATATCATCATAACCTTCATTTTTATAAACCTTCATGCGCTGTTGATAATGTTGATATAGGTAGTTTACATAATTAAATTCTCTCACCTTATATCTTAAGTCATCTACGATGTTATACATTGTAACCTCTTCTTTCAGACCTTCTATTCGTCGCAAACCACGTCCAATAGACTGAACGACCTTGTAGAACTTCTTATAGTTGCTGGCCGCAATAATTTGATGAACGTTCTTTATATTTACTCCTTGACTGAAAGTACCATAGGACGCTACAAGAACTATTCCACTATTGGCCTCCATCCGTTGACGTATGAGGTTCCTCTCTTCAGCTGCGGTCGACCCATCTATATGAAACACTTTTGCGCCGGCTTCTTCCAACATGTTGAACAACAATCTTCCATGTGCAATTTTCGTAAACAACATAATTGTATTTGTCTCAAACACCATTGCAAGATTGACGATGAATCGATTTCGAGCCTCTAACTTCTCTATATAGTCAACTTCGGCATGATAATCCTTGTAGTGTTGATAGTAATTCAATTCCCGTTCCTTGAGTGAATAATCGATAAACAGATTCTCTATCGTCAAATGTGACACATGATTCGAGGCACGCAAGGACTGATAGGACGTGTAGGGAGTAATATCACCGATGGCGCCTACAATTGTAAACCAGTCCACATCGTTCTCTTCAGGGAATGTGCCAGACAATCCGATTCGCCATTCTGCGTTCTTACATGCAGCTGCTATGTCCTTGAGACTGGTAGCTTTGCAGGAGTGCGCTTCATCAAACATCAAGCACTCAAAGGTGTTAAAAAGTTCCGCTTTTCGTAACTTCGTCACCATCTTTTTACGAACTTTCTTCTTTTCGAACATCGACTGCCATGTGCTGATCACTACAGGACGATTAAACTCGTTCGGCATACCTCCATAGATTTGCTCTACAGACTCATGTATGTCGGTCCATCCATACTCTTCCCAATCAGTGTACATCTGCCCTACTAAGTGAGTTGATGGAACTACTAAGAGAACTCTCTTCTCGGCAGCTAACATAAACCTCACCACTATATACATGATGAGAGACTTCCCGGCCGCGGTATTAGCCTTGATCGACAATCGTTTATTTTTTATCGCATCATACGCTGACTTGAATTGATAATCACGAATCTCAAAATGATCCGGCAACTCTAAATTTTCTATGAATGTATGTAGATCCTCTTCAGTAAGAGGTAGATGATCCTCAAATTGCTTGTCTATGTCATAATCACCTGACTCAGCAAACTTATATAACTTCGATAGTAGACCAATTGGAAGGAGTTGGTTCTGGAAAAAATAGATTTTGCCTGACCAAATACCTTGTTTAAATGCAGGCATAAATTTATATCCAGGTACGTAAGCAGAGAAATACTTAGTCAATTCCTGAAGTATATTATAATCATTAACTTCTATCTTTAACTGGGCTTGATTTTTCTTTTTGACTGCTATTACTTCTCTCATCAGTTTTTCTTTCTCGTATGATATCATTCGGTAATCTATATATATCTTTTTTCTTTAAATCTCTTTTTATCGCTCGTAAACTCTCATCTGGCATGACTTCACCGATTGCTTCCATTATATTTATTCCTATGTTTTTATATTATTTATAATAATTTCAATGATTCGCACTGGGGGGTTGACAGAGTTCTCAAAATATGGTATAAACACCTAATAGTGTTTTTCTCAAAAGCGCTTTTCATTTTAGCTTCTTTCTGAAAGATTCTTTTCATTTTAGTTTTCCTCAAGTCCTTTAAAGGCAATATTGAAGCGATGTCTTGTTGCAATATTAAACAATACAGAGACAAAATAAGGCAAAACAAAAAGCGATATCAAAAGCGCTTTTAGTCTGCAAATCCCTTGATCCATTTATTGTAGTCTATATAGTTTTTTACTTCAAACCCTTTGTTCTTTAGTCGCTCTAAGATATCGCTGCAATAGTCTACTATATTCTCTAAGACCAAAGCTCTGTCCAGTATTTGACTGTACCTATCATCGGTTTCTATAAAGGTTTGTATTTGTTCCTTATTCAATTTAAGATTATAATCAAATGTATAAAATTCAAATAATTCTCTATACATAGATTTCAAAAATGCCCTATGCTGTTGCGCTAACCGCACATAGTCACTTCGATAATTTAACCACTTAACTTCAAGTGCAGTCTTATTGAAATCCCGTTGATTTAAATCTCTTTGGTTGATCGGTCTGCAATCTTGAGTGGCCTCTATCTTCAATTCATCATGCCTTGATTGCAGATGGGCTATATGTTTACTTTCTTCTTCAACTTCACCTTTGGTGGGCATTGCGGGATAAGTATCTTCTTTCATTAGTTTCTCCTTTTATATCTATATTTATACGTGAAAATTGGTTAAATTATCAACATAAATATAAATATACAGA
>JAOZRJ010000123.1:0-405 GCA_029931885.1 Candidatus Omnitrophota bacterium
GAAAAATATGATAAAGCTATTGTCACTTATCAAGACATTATTCGCATTTTCGGCAAAAATACAAACCTAAAAGAAATCATTGAAAAAGCTTATCTGGGTCTTGCGTGGACATATTTAAAGATAGGAAAACCTCTACAATCTATTAAAAATTTTGAATACCTTATTACACACACACAGAATAAAATTATTAAGGTTAGCGCTTTGGCTCAAATTGGTGACGCCTATCAAGATATCGATCAGCTCCAAAAAGCAATTGAGACATACGACAAAATTTTAAAAAATTTCCCTGACACTCTTTATACAGATTATGCACAATACCGACAGGGGATAGCCTTACTAAAAATGGGGAAAATTGAAAGCGCAACGCTTTCCTTTCAAAGCCTCCAAAATAATTTCCCAAATAGT
>JAOZRJ010000123.1:415-5213 GCA_029931885.1 Candidatus Omnitrophota bacterium
AGTAAATATTTAACCGATGTGGCATATTACCTGGGAGTAGCATATTTTAAGAAAAATGATTGGGTTGCGGCCAAAGAAGAAATGTTGAACTTTATAGATCAAATTGCTGCAGACAATGAATTCCAACCTGATGCCCATTATATATTAGGTCTTTCATATTTCAATCTTAAAAAATATGATGAAGCTATTAAAATTTTTTATAAAATAAAAAAACACTACCCTAAAAAAGTTTCTCTTGCTCAAGATGCCGAAATTAATATCGCACGAAGCCTATATGAAAAAGGTGATGTTAAAAAGGCATTAAAAGAATTTAAGATTATTATCTACAAATATCCTAAAACCGAAATAGCTCTTCAATCAATGTCTTGGCTCGCAGAATATTATCTGCAAACATTCGATCTAAGTAACGCTATTGATTATTACACAAGAATTATCACTGATTTTCCCGGTAGCCCTAAAAAAGGAGAAGCTGTTCTTGGGCTTGGCAAAGCTTATTACCAAAAAGAAGAATACGATAAAGCCTTAAATCAATTTAAACTCATTAATAGCTCTTTTAACGAAGAACTATATGCCGAAGCACGGCTCTTGATTGCAGAAACATTTGGAAAACAGCTTAATCCTCAAACATCCATCCAGGCCTATCAAAACATTATTGAAAATTCTCCTGAATTCACGCGCGACGCATACGTTAAAATTGCTAAAATTTATCAAAAAGAAAAAAAATATAAAAAATCCCTCACGGCTTATAAAAAAGCCCTTGAGTCCTCTAAAGGATTAAATAGAATAAAAAAGAGCGAAATTCAGTTTTATATCGGAGACTTAAATGAAATACTCAATAATCAGAAAAATGCTGTTGAAGAATATCTAAAAATTTCCTACCTTTATCCTGAAGATACAAAATGGGTTATCAAGGCATTTTTACGTATTGCAAGAATCTTTGAAAATCAGGAGGATTGGGAAAACGCAAAAATCATTTATGAGAAAATAGCCGCATATGAAATCGAAGAACGTACGTTTGCGCAAGAAAAACTTGACTGGATCAATGGCTATCTATTAACAAAATAATTTAAAACGAAGGGAGCATTATCTATGGGAATTTGGAAAATCAATGCATGGGAGCTAATTGTGGCCGGAGGGCCTATCATGATCCCAATTGTTTTATGTTCATTTTTTGCTGTCGCTATTGCCATCGAAAAATTTATTTATTTTTCGATGATTAAAGCCGACCCTCAAAAAATCAGAAACACTATCTTTGATTTTATTAAAAATAATAAAATTAAAGAGGCCGTAACTTTTTGCGAAGAAAGTCAGTCTCCTATCGCAAAAGTGCTTGAATCAGGCATTCTAAAATTCGGGTCTTCAAAAGAAGAAATAAAAGAAGCCTTGAGCGACGCAAGTCTTTTTGAAATCCCGAAACTCGAACGACGCTTAACCGCCCTTGCTACAATTGCGCATGTTTCACCTCTTTTAGGCCTCTTAGGTACCGTAACAGGTATGGCAGCAAGCTTTCACACAATCCAAATCCGAGCAACATCGCTCAACCCTGTCACGCCAGGAGACTTAGCAGGAGGCATTTGGGAAGCATTACTCACCACTGTCGCAGGCCTCTTAGTAGCTATTCCAACCTATGTTCTTTATAATTATCTTTCAAGCCGTGTTAACAAAATCGTTATTGAGATGGAACGTAGCGCAACGGAATTGGTAAACTATTTAACTCAAATATAAAGGAAGGTAAAAATTGCAATTTAAGCGTCGCAGAAAAACTACTTCCGGTTTTGAGCAAATCAATATTACGCCCATGGTAGATGTCATCTTTCAGCTTCTTATTTTCTTTATGCTATCATCGTCCTTCGTTTTTCAATCCGGCATTAGCGTTAAATTGCCTAAGGCCATCACAAGCGAGGTTATCAAAGAAGAAAATCTGATTATTATCATTACCAGTGAAGATGTCTTATATCTAAACGATGTTATCAGCACAATGAAAACACTTAAAGAGAAACTCAACGAAAAAGAAAACAAAAACCGCCTTATCCTTATTAAGGCTGACCGAAGAGCATCTTTAGGCAGAATCATTGACATCTGGGACTTATGCCGAGAGCTTGGAATCGAACGTGTTAATATCGCAACCAATCAGGAAAAATAAAAAAAGCGAGATTTGATTGATTTCACTAAAAAGTATCGTTATTAAAGCTTTCTTATTTTCCATAATCTTGCATCTATTAATTTTTAATGTTTTTGGATTCCATTTTTCTAAAAGGAAGGAAGCACTCAAGCCGACCTTAAATTTTCTTGGATCTTTCCTTGGAAAACATGATTTTAATAAAAATAAATTTTATTATCATTTTCCAAATGCAAACTTAACCGATCCTCAAAATATCAACCTTAGTCAAGAATCCGGACAATTAAATAAAAATATCGTAAGTGAGATAAAAAAGCCTGCATTGCTAAAAAATGCACTTAAAAAATCAAAAAAAACAATAAGATCTCTAACCAAGAAAACTACCTTAGAAAACACCGCTGAGCTTTCAAAAGACATCAGCCAAGAGATAGATAAAGTTGAACAAATTCGATTAAAACTACCTGACAATGATTACTATTAATTTTTCTATTGCAATTGCGATCTTTTTATCTATCCTATTGATACTTGTTATTGGCCGATGGATTATGTATAATAAAAGAGAGGAAGAAAACTTTAAGAAATCAGAATACGTGGTTCAATGCCCGTATTGTAGTTATATCTTTTATGATTTTCAAAAAAAAGATATTGAGGCTTGTCCAAGATGTAAAAGTTATATTGAAAAGGATGATAAATGATAAATAAAAAATATAATGAATCGGGAATCATTTTATTAACCGTAATTATGCTCGTTATGGCAATGAGCACACTTGCTATTGGAATTTTTGGAGTCATGGGGAGCCAGGGGCTTTTAGGTCAAAATCAAGTTGATAAAATTAAAGCTGAACAGCTTGCAAAAGGTGCTACTTATTTGCGTTATATGAACAATGTGTCCAACGCAGGAACTCCTGCTCTTAAAGAAACCTTAGATGGTAAAGATTTCACCATAACTTTCTCTACCGGAGGAGTTGGATCAGGCCCCGAAAACACAACCCCACATATTGTCAGCGTCGCTTACTAGCTATCCACTTTTAGCATATCTAATTCTTCCGTCATAACTATTTATCTCCTCGGCAACAATCTAAAAAATATTTAATAAAGAATCATTGACAAAGTAAGTCTATTATGTTTTAATGAACTAGGTAGTAATTCAGACATGTTTAGGTAATGATAATATAATCAAAAGAAACATAACTAAAGAAAGTAACTGACAGTATGAATCATTTACTTGATGTCGACGAGCTTGCAGGATACTTAAAGCTAAAAAAACAGACAATTTATAACTGGTTGAACCAAAGAAAAATTTCCGGTATAAAAATCGGCGGTGTTTGGCGATTTGATAAACGCGAAATTGACAAATGGTTAAAATCTCAATCCCGTAAGGCAAAATAAAAATGATTTCCAAAGAACGACAAATAGGGATCTTTTTTGATATTGATTCATTGGCTTTTCTAGAAACAGAAAATGGAAATGTTGTTTCTGTGGAAAATATCCCTTATCATGATTTTACTCCATTTAGATTACAACAAGGCACACAAAAATCTTCAGCTGAAATAAAAATAACTGCAGCAATTCAAAAAATTATTCGGGATCGTAAAATCACTCACCCAAAAGTTCATCTTTCTTTCAATATATCAAAAATAATTTTCCGAACTTTTGTAATTCCTTCTATGTCAAAATCAGAAATGAGTGGTGCTATTGAATTTGAAGCAAAAAAATATCTTCCTTTCGAAATAAACGATCTCTTTCACGTTTTTCATCCTATCCCGATAACAGAAAATAATAACAAAAAAGAATTTATTATTTTTATGGCCATTAAAAAAAACATCATGGATCAGTGCTGTAAAATCTTTGAAGATGCAAATTGCGACATTCTAGCCGTTGAACCTTCCTCAATTAGTTTATTGCGGCTCCTGACTTATAAAAAAATGTCTTCCTCTGAAGAAAAGATTGCAATCATCCAAATTAACAAAGGCGAAGGAAATATTACTATCATTGAAAATGGTCTGCCGCAATTTATGCGCGACTTTAAGCTCGTTAAAAATGATACTTCTGCTAAAGAAAATTTTCAAGAAATCATGGGAGGCCTAACAAATGAAGTAAAAAATTCATTAAACTTTTACATCCGTCAATCCAAAACTCTTAAAGGTGATCACAAAATCAAAAAAACCTTTATTTTTTCTGATATTTATCCCGAAGAATTCGCAAACTATTTAAGCTCTAACATTAACATTCCTTGTTCAGTATTTGACCAAAAAAAAGTTATTTCTTCAAGTGACAAGGTCACCGTAAATACTTTGATAGCTCTTGGGGCAAGCTTAAATATGATGACAAGTCTCTCATTAAATCTTAATTTAGAACTTTCCAGAAATCCTAATAAAAAGAAAAATCTGGCTGGATTTGGAAGGAAACCAGTTAATTTCAAAACAACAGTGAAAATTGCAATACTATGCCTTATCTTCCTTGCACTCCTATTTAGTGGCCTTTTCTTTTCTGAAAAAAAATATAAGCAAACATTGCGTCAAGCAACAGAAAGTGTAAAAACATATAACGCCCTAAACACGTCTAGCATTGATTTAAAAACAAAAAAACTAAGCGCAAAAATGAAAACCTATAAAAATTTAAGATTCCATAGCGATAGTGCTCATCTTCTTTATATTATTTCCGACAAAGTCCCTGAAC
>JAOZRJ010000124.1 GCA_029931885.1 Candidatus Omnitrophota bacterium
TCGCCTTCAGTAACTTCCTTAGCCGCAACAACATCAACAGGAACCTGAAGCTTATAAGCATATGCATGATTCAAAAGATTTTCGGCAGCACCAACTTCCTTTTCCCCCGCACCAAAAGAATTCTGAACATCAATTCCTTGCGCCTTTAAAAAAGCATTGCGCATTGCGCCACCAATTAAAAGATAATTAAGATTATCGGATTGCAAAAGAGGATTAATAATATCAATTTTACCTGTAACTTTTGATCCTCCCATCACAACAACATCCACGCCTCCTAAAAACTTTATTAACGCATCCATTTCTCTTTCCATTAAAAATCCACCAACACGAGTTAAGGCCTTAGGCACGCTCGTCACAGAGGCCTGATCTCTATGCGACACGCTAAAAGCATCATTAACATAAAGCTGTACTCCATTAAAGAGACGATTACCAAAATTTTCTCTGATAGCTTCATCCTTAGAAGTTTCTTCAAAATTAAATCTAGCATTTTCTAAAACAAAAACCATTGGTTTAATTTGTTGACCTTTTTTTCGAGAATAACTCTCCAGTTGCGTTGCAATATCTTCCGTTGTTAATGCCTTTGTGTTAAAAATAAATTCAGCCTCAGGCATAAGCTGTTGGGCCGCTTTAACGCATGGAGACAACGATAATTCATCGCTTCTCCCTTCAGGCCGACCTAAATGCGATATCACGACGGGAATCCCTCCATTTTCAATAATATATTTTATTGTTTCTAATGTTTGTTCAATGCGAGCAGACTCCGTTACTTTACCGTCTTTTATAGGGACATTCCAATCAACTCTTACAGCAACGATTTTATCTTTAATAGCCTCCGAAGGAAGATCTTTTAATCTCATTCGAGTAGAAAGCAAATTAAGAATCTCAGAAGATGAGCTAGTTGCGCCAATCGCCGAGGAGCTTACAGACGAAACACTTTGTAAACTTTGCTCAAACTCTGCAATCTCACTTGCCTCTTTCGATTCAGGCCCAAATTTTTCCTCTGCCTGGCCTCTTGTTTGAGCAACTTTTTCTAATAAAGTATCTACTTGCTTCTCAACCATTTCAAAATAATTCTCAATCCCTGTATCCTTCAATAATTGATATTGGGATAAAAGAGAAATAATCTCGGCTTTTACATAATTCTTATATTTCTCAATTCCAATATTTTCGCTATTAACCTCTGACGTTAATTGAGTATAAAAACGTAACGTCTGAGATGTTCCTGAAGGTCGTATGGTTATATAATTCTTACTATTTGTAAATGGTTCCCCTTCCTGCAGTCCTGGATCCTCAAAGAAAAATCTTATTCCTTCATCCGGAAAACCATCATAATGCTGCGAATCATACTTCCCTGTTTTAAACTCAACAGCGCCTAGTACTCTTTGCCCTGCAAGCATAAATGGAGTATCTGTTTGGGCCATACTATTTGCTCTGCTTAACCAATCCTGAGCTTGCTTTAAAAGATTTATTTTCTGAGACAAACCTTCTGCTCCTGGAAAAGCCCCTACTCGGGGTAGAGGTTTATTGGCTGTTCCGTAATGTCTTCCTACTTCAATATATACCTTATCTAATTCTTCAAAAAGACCAGATCCCTTATTTTTTGCAAGAGCAGCCAGCTCAACTAAAAGAAGACCAGCAAATGGTCCATCCTTATCTCGAACGTGCCCTCCTTCACCGATAATCTCTCCTTCAGCCCCTTTCTTTCCTAAAGTCGAGTATCCATTTGATTCTTCTTTGATACCATAATTCGTCCATCCTTGGTCAAGCTTCTTTATGCCGAATTCAGCAATTTTTGACATTCCGACCCAGCATCTTGTTCCATTTAAATAATCGCCTCTTTCCTCTGTCAAAGTAGCATCTAACATCTGACCCAAAGCTTTAACCCCAAATAATTCACCCACAGCTGCAATACCATCACTAGTTACATGACTTGTTGCAAAAAAACTTTTTTCAGGATCAAGAGTGCCTGCTTCCTTAGCTTTAGTCAAATTATGATGCAACAATAACGACCAAGCATCATTAGCAATCATTAATCGATACTTTCCGAATAAATGCTGTTGCGCTTGAGGAACTTTTGTTGTTATCCCAACCCTATCAGCATCAGGATCTGTTCCAAGCAATACATCTAACGCATCAAATGCATCTTGCCCATATTCTTCAATAAACTCTTTAACAGCAACATCCGCAGCAATAGGATCTCCTGGATCTGGCTGTTCTCCCTTGCCAAATGCAGGAAATAGACCGTTGAGTTCCTGAAGCTTCGAAATAGCCTGAACTTGAGTAAATCCAAGAGCAGCTAAAACTCTAGGCACTGCAGCATATCCTGAGCCATTATAGGCAGCAAACCCTATCTTTAAAGCTTCTGCTATTTCAGGATTAATTTGAACGAAGTTAGCAAGATGCCTGTTATAAGCCTCATGCAAATTAACAAGATTCTCTCCGCTAACATCTACCCCCCTATAATCCATTTCACTAGAAGGCAATGCTTCTTCTCCGCCAATCCATATCAATTGATCATTTTCTGCTGCTTCCTCTAAAGGCATTAATTTAATTTGATCGAATTCTGCTCTCCCTATATATTTTAGGATCTCATTTCTTTCTTCATCCAATAATTGCGAACCTGTATTATTCGTAATTTTATACCCATTATAAAGATTCGGATTATGACTCGCTGAAATAAGAATACCTAATCCTGCTCGACCATCTTTTGTCGTAATTCCAAAATTCTCTTCAGGAAAAGGACTGGCCTCATCAAAAAGCTTTATTGTAAACTTATGATCTTCAGTTGATTGACCTAAAATTGTTTCCGCTATCATCTCGGCAAACTCTTTTCCGGCAATACGGCTATCATAACCGATCATAACCGTATCAATTCCTTGATCAATTGCATATCGTGCGACTCCTACAGAGTAAAGCATAAAAACAATATCATTAATTGTATTGGGACCTTTTATAACTTCAGCAGATGGGCCTTCATTTTTTAATTTTAGCAATTCTTCCATATTCCTTGCTGCTAAACCACGAATCCCAGCTGTTCCAAAAACGATATTCCCCCTAAAAGCTTCAACAAGAGCCGCCCACTCTCCATTTTCAATGGCTTCAAGAAGTCTCTTAAGAGTTCCTTTTGATAATTCATATATGGCCTCACTAGTCATCCACTTATTTAAATTTCGATAAGTATTTTCCATGGCCTTTTTATAAATATCATCAACATATTTTCCTTCATCAAATTGTTTTTGAATAAACGCATTAATCCCAATCTTTGCTTTCGGCAATAGTTCAGCTGACTTGCTTTTCCATTCACTTCTGCTAAGAGAACCAATTGCCGAACTGCTGACTTTCACGTCTTGCCCTGAAGATAAAACTTTCTTTATCTTGTTAAAATCAGTATAAACTTGAAATTGCAGAAATTTCTCAGCAATGGTGCTTACCATTTTTGCTTGTTTATATACTTTTTCAGCTGGACTAGGATTCACAAATGCTTGCTCAATATTTCCATTCTTGTTTACGAACATTACTTTTCCATAATGTGACGCTTCATTGCTTTCTGCATACAAAAGAAACCATTCTCCATCTCCCTGCACAACTGCCCTTAGGGTCAGATTCGCACGCTGATCCTTTGATGCATCACTAATAGGAAATTCTTTTTCTAATGGTACATTTTTAAATCCAAGCAATTCCTCTGCTGTTTGTTTAACCTGCGCCTCAACCGCCGAGGAGCTTGCGGATTCGTCAGACGAAACTCTTTCTATCCATTCTATTCTTTCTCGTGATGGTGATTGAAGCGCTAAAGCAATCCATGTCTTTAATTCATCAACATTATCTTTTTCAGAAACCTCAATAACAACCTCTACTGTTCGGTCGTCGCCATGCTCTAATTTATTAATAAAAATTTTACTTTTTCCTTTTGTTTGTATTTCAATGTTTCCATTCTCTTTAAACAAAAATATATCAGCGTATTTATCTCCAAAAAGAAGATTATTTTCATTTTTCATAACGTCAAGAGCATGTTTACCATCACGATAATATCTTGGTAGTTGAACTTTCGCTGAAATCGCCGAGCTGATGGCCTGTCCTGATTCGCTCTTCTCTAAAAGCCCAATATCAAAATGACTAAGAACATCGCCTTTTTGAGAAATATTGCTTGAGCTGACATTATTTTTTTCAACTTCCTGGACAACACTCTTTAACGGAATTCCGCTAGAACTCACGGGCGCAAAACCACCTGAAAAATACTTTCTTGGGATATTCTTTCCTGTTTGAGGGTCTTGCTCTACCTTTATATAGTCATAAACGCCTTTTTTAAAGGCCTGTAAATATTGCTCATAAATCTTTTGTTTTTCTGTCTTATCTGCAAGTTCAATACCTTTGGTCTTACCTTGATCTACATAGACTTTACCTAAAAGGCTTTCTTTTAAATTGTTCTTATACCATGTTGCTAAAATCATGGCATCATAAACCTGACGCAGGTTGGCAAAATTTTTGCCGTGATTGACTTCTTTCTCAATCTCAGGGATAACGATCTCTCTAACGATCTTAGAAGAAATACTATTAAGCTTTTTAGTATCTTGTTTATTTTGGGCGTTTGTACCAATATTTCTATTATCAAAATTATTAACTAGCGATAGATAATCCTCTTCCATCATAACTTCTAGCTTGCGGTCAATAACAAAAACTCTGTTATTATATTCATATACCTTCGCAGTCTTTGGAACAATCCAAACCTTATTAAAAGTATTAACTGGAATATCTGTTGTACCGTATTCTTCCTGTGCTTTTTTATAGACTCTTTGCCAAAACTTCTTTCCAAGTTCATCCTCTGGGTAAATCAGAGAAGCTGTTAGCTGTTTTAGCATATAATCCTGCGCTAAGAGATCGCGACCCATATGCGTATCGCCAAAACTATCGGAAATAATTCTATTTTTTTCATAAGGAGAAAGGTTGACCCACATATCTTCTTCAGGAGTGGTTAATGCTGCTAAAAAGTAACGAATGAGTTTCTCCGCTTCCTCGGTTAAGGCCTGTCCTTCAAGCTTGGTGTCTCCGTTATCAATAACAAACCCGAAATGCAATGGATTTTGAGGATCTATCTCAATAGCACGCAATAAGACAGGCGTAAACGCGTTTGTTGGCGCGATCATGACTCCGGGCATAGGAAGCCCTTGCATAAACACACTCTGGGCATAAGCCGGAACAACAGAT
>JAOZRJ010000125.1 GCA_029931885.1 Candidatus Omnitrophota bacterium
CGTGGTCGTGGTCGTGGTCGTGGTCGTGGTCGTGGTCGTGGTCGTGGTCGTGGTCAACGGATGTTTTCCCCCACTCCTCCGCCACAGATGATGACACCATCTCCGGTGCCAGTGATTTCGTTGCCGCCTTCGAATGGCAGAATACGGCCACCTCATCCAAACATGTTTGGAATGTAGACTTGATGAATGCGAGTTGTTTATATTTTAATATAATTTTTTTACATCAAACACTAACAACACACAGACGCCAACAACAACAATAACTCCATCAAACAATTAAACCCAAAACAAACAAACAAACGCGCTGAGACATGGACAACCAAATGCAGTTGATGAATCATGGAGCAGATGTAATGCGTTTGGTAATTGTCGGTTATACCAGAGTCCGCAGAGACCCAACTATA
Organism: Candidatus Omnitrophota bacterium; assembly: GCA_029931885.1. Next base: position 405 of record JAOZRJ010000125.1, read on the forward strand.
CTGTGGGTCCCAGTACATATGTGGGACAAATATATTCATCCGAGTAACAAAGTGCACCATCCTTCTGTTTGTCCAAGTTACACAATGATTGATCGAGTCCGAAATTGGGTGATACACAATATGAAGGTCAATGCAGGCCATCCGTCTAATGGGAGGTCGTTCGAAGTCGGGTTTATTGTGGACGCCCATTGGAAAAATACGTCAAGTCCCTACTTTTACAATTGGGTATTTAATGCTGCAGTATACTACAGCAAAGTTGTCGGATTGCTACGATTTCTCGGGGCTCCGCCACAGCTTGTTGCTTCTGCGTTGGAGTGGGAGGGGTGTCGTCCCACTATGCAACACCAGTTTGTAGCCGAGCTCGAAGTGCAGAATTATCTACAGAAATCGGCCAAAACGAGTCTCGGGTACATGTTAATCAAAGCACGCCGTTCCCTCGATGGAATGGTTTCGCTGCAGGATCTTGCACGACCAGAGCTCTCGTTTGTGCTGAGTCCTAGGTACAAGGACTGCACTGTACTGATCGCCAACTCACTTGAGAATTTGTCCGGTACTCGGAGAGTGGTATATTATATACACAACCCAGCGGAATTCAACACCGATACGTGTGAAACTGAAAACCGCATTATGTCCGAATCTGCTGCTCCAGTCGACAAGACTATTCCAGTACCGCCACCTCCAGTCGCACCACCTGTGGTACCACCTGCGCAGCAAAATGCACCACCTGTGGTCAATTCCGAAGAAACCGACGAGTCGCGAGCTGAACAGCTGTCGCACACGATTTCCTACCTGCAGAACCACGGGTATAACATTACCCCGCAGATTATGAATGCCGACGGTGGAATGCACCTGACGCTGAGCCTGGCTAGTGCGTTGCATAATGAACAGGCAAAAAAGGAGAAAAAACGAACACAGCTCTGGGAAGAAAATGCAGATCGGGTTACGAAATGTCTCAAACTTGCCATTACCAATAGCACGACGAGTGATCGAATGGTCGAGCTGATGAAGGAGGGGGTAATGAGAAAGGGTAAAAGCGATCCCCTTTTTGCTGCAGTCTCTTCATTGGAGACCTATGTTACTGGCGTGGAAAATGCGCTTACAGAGGTCCGGAATAAGCGTAAACGAGAAACTGATCCGCAAATTCCCTTCGACAGCTCAGTTGGTGCGCCAAACCCCACCACGCTTCCTGCCCAGTCCGAGATCTCTAACACCCCGCTCGTAAATAGTGTTAAGCGTCGTCGTTTAGACACAAACACCGTCACTAGCATTGATACTGTCGAGAACGAGTCCAAGAGGTGGAACCAGCGTCGTGTGACTGTGAAACCAACTATGCCAGCCGGAAACCACTTTAGTGCGTGGCAAGCAGCGGCTCGATTGCACAAAAGTAAAGCAAGGCAAGTAGAGTGATAGTTGATATTGATTCAAATTTATACATTACATCACTTGGTTACATCACTTGGTTACAATTCAGCAGCAGCTCCATCGACTCCATCAGCTCCATCAACTCCATCAATAGTTATTATCTTAAACAAGATATCTACTCGGTAGGATATCACAATCAAAAAAAACAAGATCACCAGAAACAACAAAGACATAACAGTAATATAACACTTCCAGGCAGTATTGATGCACCAGCACAATTTATTGCAGCAAGATTTTTGTGGTGCGTGATTGTATTTAGCTGGTTGTTGGAGGATTTGCGCTTGGTGTAGGATTTTAGCTTGGAGTCGAATCTGCTCGTTTAATTCAACTGTTTTTTCCGTGTCCATGTCAGCGAGGCTTTACTTCTAAAGAAAATTTACCAAACAAGCGTGTGTATAAAATTTTATACCTCGATTCACAAACCAGAATAAAATAAAACAAACGTTCGTGTTATTTAGAGATTAAATTATTTGCAGCATCTTACGAGGCGGTTTTGTGTTGATACAATGGCCGATATGATTGCTGTCCAATGCATTGGCGTTTTGATCAAAAAGTTTAAAAGTTCATGTAATGATATCATTGCCCCGATGGGAATGACTATACACGATGTACTATATGGGCAATGTCGCAGGATGATTATTCACAAGGTTGCAGATTACTCCCCACTCAAAGAAGTGAAGGCCGAAATGGAGCGTAGATCTTGCAATTCTCGAATGCGGAACGCGTGGTCTTCTCGCGTTTTGGTTGGTGTTACAATCATTCCTATTCAAGCTGACTGTCTGCGTTACGACCATCTCAACGACTTTAAATCCAACCATTTTACGAGCGGTATTTTGGATGAAATGCTCAATGCTGGAGTACAGCAAGATCGGCTGTATATCTTTTTTTATATGAAAAAGATCAGGCCCCGAAAACGCAAATCTAACGACAACGACAATGACAACGACAACGACAACGACAACGACAACGAAGAAGAAGTAGGCAGTGATGAAAACGAAGATAGTAGTGCTGACGCGACTGCTGCTATTGCACCGCCAAAACGGAAACGGCGAAAGAGAGCGAGGAAGAAGAAGAAGAAGAAGAAGAGAAAGTCGCGCGCCAGTGTTGATGTTACCGCAGATTCATCTGCTGATGTCCCGGCCAAACGGAAACGCAGAACTCGGAAGAAGAAACCCCCGCGTACAGCACAAGCTGCTAAAAAACGTCGTCTTCCATTTCAGAATAAGCCCAGGCGAAAGCACGTTGCAGCAGCCCCGGCTACAAAGAGCCGCGTGAATACAACTGAAGCGTCTGCAGTATTCTCAGCGGATAAATTGAAGCGGTCACAGAAAAATCGAAAGCAGATGAACACGTCTATAGGCAATCTCGTCTCAATAACTAAGGTTACCGAGGATGAAACTGGAGACGAATGTTACGATTTCGGAGACACCGACGAAGAAGAAGAAGAGAATGTTTCTTAAGCGAGAAGTTGAATTTAATAACATCCCAACATTGTTCATAGTTGTATGTTTAACTGTTTTGCAATCTCAATACAGGAATCATGAAATGTTGGACTTGGAGTCCAAGTAAATCTCCGGTCTCTATTATGACTGCTGCAATTGCCACAGCCTCCGGGGACCTTACACTATCAAAATAAATTGGGTGAGCGAATGAAACTGAAGTCAAACCTGCACGTGAATGGAATTCCGCCAATTGTAGATTACCATTCGCCCATGGGCACTTCTGTGAGCACCCCTATTTTCATTTCTTGCTAACCGTTTGATCGGACATTGTTTTGTTTGGAGATTAAATGCAATAAACAATTTATCAACTCGAATTTCAGTTAGTGTCGGCCTCCACGTCTTAAAGTAAATTCCTAACGGACCTCCCACAGCAGCGTTATAAATTTCCTTAAAAAACACTGCCTTTGCAGTCGTGAATATACGACCTGACTTACATACGGTCGGGTTGATTGGTTGCATGTTCTTACGCTTAAGAAACCTACCGAATCCCATTGCAGACCGGCTGATTAGTGGCTTAAGACAAAATCCAACGCGTCGTTTTTCCATTGCTAAGAACTCCGGGGAAGACTTCCACAATGGGGATTTAGGAGATCGATAATCTGTGTCTAACACACGTCGATGCAATGACACGAGTGTACGTAATGGATCGAAAGTTGTCGGTTGATCAGAATGCGATAGCATGCGTAAGGGACGTGTGGGGTCTGAGCGCTTAGAATTTCCCAGGAGTCGCAAAAGGTGGTTTGTTTGGTACACACTCCAGTCGATCATTTTGTCGGTGATGGCCATTGACTCGTCGAGCCGCCCCCTCAATTGTTTTGCCCATTGCCCACACAACCACACAGCCACGTCGGGTGGGGAGGCAAAGGTTAGATTTGGGGCGATTACGTGCCGAGAAAACTTTTTAATATAACTAGCGTCTTTAATAAAGACGGGTCCGGGAAGTTCTAAGGCTGACAAAAACCAGTTAAAAGCGTTATCGCACTTTTCAAAGCAAGGCATGCCTTCATACGTATAATCGAGGTCCATAAAGAATGCACATGGGCAGGTAATAACCTCATATAAAAACGTTTCCGTAGCCGGAGTGAGACTAGGTCGTAAGACGTCATGAGGCATAACACAGTACTTCATAATTGTTCGCTCTCCGTTTTGTATAGGCACTTCCTCGGCCACGATGCAGTTGGAATCATTTTTGGCATCAACTGCATATTCTCTTCGAGACACCCAGTCGTCCATCTCAAGCTTACCAAATGCGCGGTCAAAAAAACTAGTCATCTTTTATTTATATTAATGGAAAAAAAAAATAATAATACAAGTCAATATCTTTTTTTTTTCTTTACTGAAAATTAAACTAATAAATTTTCATTTTGCGTTGATACCTAAATTCATTAAAATGCATTTGAAGCAGTGTTCGAAATATTTCATTGGCGCGAATAAAAAGATTAAAAGGCCTGTGGATTTATCGATTGACTATTTTACGATATCAAGAACAGGACAAGTACTCATTGAGATTAAGTTTGCCAGTTTGCCGACTCAGATATCACGAATTAACCGTCGTACACGACTCTACAATTCTGCAAAGACTATACTCATAGACAATGGATATGAGATTATTGACAGCGACGACTCTCTTACTGTCCAGTTGACTGGACGAAAACGAGCAAGGTCAGAAGAGCCCCACGACAATGGAATCCAACCAGTTGAAGAACCTAAGCCAGTTGAAGAACTTAAGCCAGTTGAAGAACTTAAGCCAGTTGAAGAACTTAAGCCAGTTGAAGAGCATACTGAGAGTATGCCGGTCCCAGAATATAGAAGGACTTATAT
>JAOZRJ010000126.1 GCA_029931885.1 Candidatus Omnitrophota bacterium
AAAGCGAAATTATCCATTTAAAGATATTGGAGCGCACGTTTTAGGTTATATTGGGAGAATTGATCGCGCTAAAATAAAAAAGTTTAAAGATTATGGATATTCTGTTCAGGATTTAACAGGTTATTCTGGAATTGAAGAATATTACGACAATTTTTTAAGAGGGGAAGACGGAGGCCGTCAGATTGAAGTTAATAATAAAGGTGAGCAAGTTTGTCTTTTGGGGATGAAGTCTCCAACTAATGGTCAAGATGTTACGTTGACGATCGACTCACGAATTCAACTTATAGCTAATAAAGTGCTATTAGATAAAAGAGGAGTTATCATTGTTTTGGATTTAGATAGCGGAGAGGTTTTGGGTATGATTAGTTCTCCATCTTTCGATCCAAATATTTTTTCAGGAACAGGTAATTCTGCTGAGAAAACATCTTTGTTTTCAGATTCTGCGGCGCCACTAATGAATCGCGCTATTAGCGGACAATATCCTCCGGGGTCAGTTTTCAAGATTCCTTTAGCTGTCGCGGCATTAAATGAACAAAAAGTTTCTTTAGATCGAACTTTTTTTTGTAACGGTGCTTTTCGGCTCGGAAGAAGATCTTTTCGATGTTCCCATTCTCATGGCGTTCAGAATTTTACTGAAGCCATTGCACATTCTTGTAATGTTTATTTTTATAATGTTGGGCTTCTTCTTGGTCCTGAAATCATGCAGGAATATGCTTATTTGCTTGGTCTTGGAAGCAGAACAAATATCGATTTACCTCACGAGGAAGAGGGATCGATTCCTAGTTCTAAAAAAATAATGAGACGATCTGGTCGGACTTGGAGTAAAGGTGATACATTAAATTTTTCTATAGGTCAGGGTGATTTCTTGGCTACTCCGATTCAACTGGTTAATACAATTTCAACGATAGCAAGAAAAGGAAAAGAGATTTCTCCTCATATAATGAAGGCAGTTGGGGATGAGGTCGATGCAAAGGAAATATTTTTACGGAATATTGATAATGTTAGCCAGGATTATTTTGAATCAGTAAAAGTTGGAATGAAGGCAGCTGTTGGTGATTATGCTGGAACAGCACATCTTTTAAATATGAAAGATATTTTGGTTTTTGGAAAAACGGGAACGGCGCAAAGTTCAGGAAGAAAGGCTTCTCATGCGTGGTTTGTGGGTTTTTGCCCAGAAACAAAAACAAGAATTGCTTTTTGTGTTTTTTTAGAGCATGGAGGATCTAGTTATAATGCGTGCCGTATGGCAAGAAGATTATTGAGAAGAATGAAGAAGGCAAATATTTTATAATTTATAAATTATGGAAAAAAATTTAAATAAAACTATATGGATCGCTATTATCGCGATTATTATTATTGGCCTTTTGGCTTTATATAGCGCCTCGTATCAAAATACAAGGGTGTCGCAAAAAGTTTTTTATGATCAGCTTTTTTTCGCCATTGTTGGGCTGGTGGCAATTTTTGGGTTAAGCTGTTTAGACTACCGTAAAATTTATGATATTGCTTATATTCTTTATATTGTTAATATTATATTTCTTCTTGCTATTTTTGCTTTCGGGCACCATGCCCTTGGAGCCCAAAGATGGATTGAATTTTTAGGTTTGAGTTTTCAGCCTTCGGAGTTGATGAAATTTTCAATTATTTTAGTTTTGGCAAGATACTTTTCAGAACAAAAGCCAAAGATTGATTTTTATAGCCAAAGAGGAGCTTCGGGGTTTTTCTTCGATTTTTTTGTCCCTTTTCTTTTAGTTGCGTTTCCTGCGTTTTTAATTTTTAAAAAACCAGATTTAGGCACTGCTCTTTTATTATTTGGGATTTTTATTGTTATGCTTTATTTAAGCGGAATTTCTAATAAGTATTTTTTAGGATTTTTATCCTTAGTATTAGTATCAGCTCCTTTGTTGTGGAGATTTATGAAACCCTATCAAAAGAATCGCCTTTTAGTGTTTATGAATCCCAATATCGATCCCTTGGGAGCAGGGTATACAATTATTCAATCAAAAATTGCTGTTGGATCAGGTAAGATTTTTGGAAAAGGATGGCTGTCAGGAACGCAGAATCAGTTAAATTTTTTGCCAGAGCGCCATACAGATTTTATTTTTTCAGTTATTGGTGAGGAGTGGGGCCTTGTTGGAAGCCTATTTCTTGTTTCCTGCTTTTTCATTTTGATTATGTCAGGCTTAAAGGTTGTTGAACGAACCAAGGAAAAATTTGGTTATTTAGCAGGGGTAGGGATCATTACAATCTTTGTTCTTCAAGTTGTTATTAATATTGGGATGGTTTTAGGGCTTTGCCCGATTGTTGGTCTCACATTGCCACTTGTAAGCTATGGAAGATCTTCTTTTGTTGTTCTTATTTTGATGTTGGGCTTTTTACTGAGTCTCAGCAGGCGAAGAACAATTTTTTAAATATAAATTCATTAAAAATTGGTATATTTTTAATTTTAAGCTATTATACTTATATACTATTATACCTATATATAAATTATGAGCGATTATAAAAGAATTAATAAAAAATTTTTAGGTGAGCTTCTTATTGAAAGAGGTGTTATTAATAAGACTCAGCTAGATGAAGCTATTGTTTATCAAAAGAAAGAAGGAGGCTTAATCGGCGAGGCCTTCGTAATTTTAAAGTACGCATCAGAAGAAGATATTGCGCAGGCGTTAACATCTCAATACGGGTTTCCTTATTTACCTTTATCAAATTATGAAATTGAGAAGGAAGTTTTATCGTCTCTTTCTAGGGATGTTTGCGAGAAGCTTTGCCTAGTTCCAATTGATAAGATTGGTGCTAGCCTAACATTGGCCATGTCAAATCCTTTAAGCTTAGAAGCGATTGAAGAAGCTGAAAGTTTGACGGGTTGCTCAGTTCAAACATTTGTTAGTACTTCGACAGATATTCGAAAAGCTATAGAGAAATATTATAAACTAAATTAAAATAAATATAAATGTTTTCGTTAATCGAAAAGTTAAAAGAAATATTAGTCGATAAAAGTATTATCGATTCTAAGACATTCGATGATATTTTTAAAGAATGTGAAGGGCAGGAAGATCTTTTCTTAAATCAGCTTGTGAACAAGGATCTCATCGGAGAATCTGAATTAACAGGAATCTTTGTTGAGAGTCTAGGTGAGAATCCAATCGACATCTCATCTTTTAAAGTTTCCCCAGAAGTTTTAGAAATTATTCCCAAAGATATTGTAACGACTTATCAAGTTTTTCCGCTTGCTTGCATCGGACATGTTTTAGTGCTTGCCATGGTTAATCCTTCAGATATCGTTTCTATTGATAATATTAATGCTTTAACCGGCTTAAGAGTTCATCCAGTTCTTGTTGAAGAAAAAAATATCGAGAAAGCATTTGGATCTCATTATGAAGAGGATGCTAACGCTACTTTTGAGCAAATTATTCAGGATATTTCTGATTCTGATGAAATTGAACTTATTAAAGATCCCGAGAGGGCAGGAGAAAAAGATCGCGTTGAAAACTTAATTCAGGATGCTCCAACCATAAGATTAACAGATGCGATTATTAAACAAGCCATTATTGCAAAAGCTAGCGATATATTTATTGAGCCATTGGAAAAGGCATTAAGGATTCGTTACCGAATAGATGGTATGATTCGTGAAGTTGATCGCATGTCGAAGAATTTACATTTTCCGATTATTTCAAGAATAAAAATTATGTCAAATCTCGATATTTCTGAGCATCGCCTACCACAGGATGGACGTTTCAAGGCTGTTGCGGATAGAAAACGCGAAGTTGATTTTCGAGTTAGTGTTCTTCCGACAGCTTTTGGAGAAAAAGTTGTTTTACGCGTTTTGGATAAAAATGCGGCTATGTTAGACATTACCAAGCTTGGATTTAAGCCCACAGCTCTAGAGACGTTAAAAAAATGCTCATTAAAGCCTCATGGCATGATTTTGTCTTGTGGTCCTACAGGTAGCGGAAAAACAACGACATTATATTCGATTTTAAAATTTATTGATTCACCAGAGAAAAATATTATCACTGTTGAAGATCCTGTGGAATATCAGATGAAAGGGATTAATCAGGTTAACGTCAGGCCTCAAGTTAACCTTACATTTGCATCAACCTTGCGATCTATTTTAAGACAGGATCCTGATGTTATTATGGTTGGAGAAATTCGTGACTCTGAAACATTAGATGTTGCGATTAAAGCTGCGTTGACTGGACATCTTGTTTTAAGTTCTTTGCATACTACAACTGCTGCTGGATCTATTGTGCGCATGATGAACATGGGTATTGAGCCTTTTTTGATTTGCTCTTCTGTTTTGGCTGTTGTGGCGCAACGTCTCTTGAGAAAGCTTTGTGATAAATGTAAAGAGCCTCATAATCTTCCTGGTTATATAGTTGATAAAACTGGTTTAAAGAAATTAAAACTAGAGAAACCTCCAACATTTTTTAAGGCAAAGGGATGTAAACATTGTTTTGATTCAGGATATGTTGGGAGAGTTGGCATTACGGAGATTATGGTTTTGTCTCCTACCGTTAAAAAGCTTATTTTGGATAAGGCAGGTGAAATTCGAATTAAAGAAGCTTCCCGTAAAGAAAAAATGGTCACCATGAGAGAAGATGCCCTGGAAAAAGCAGCTTGTGGATTGACATCGATTGAAGAAGTTTTTCGTGTAACAGCATCAGATGAAGTGATATAAGAAATAATGTCAAAAACAATAAAAGAAAAAGTCCTTGAAGCTTTAACGCAGGCTCATCAGCTTAAGAAAAAAGATATTGATGATGCTATAGCAGATCAAAAAGAAAGAGGTATTGGTTTAGATAAGGTTCTCATAGAGAGAGGGTTGATTACCGAGCAAGAACTTTTTACTCTTCTTGTTAAGGAATTCCATATTCCCACGATAAATCTTTCCAAATATAAGATTGATCCATCTTTAAAAGAATTGGTTCCTGAAAGAGTTGCTCGGCAGTATAACCTTATTCCTATTTCGCGTCTTGGAAAAACTATTACGGTTGCCCTATCGGATCCCTTTAATATTTTTGCTGTAGACGATTTAAAGACATTAACTAATAAAAATATCGACGTTGTTATTAGCGAAGATTCAAAAATTGTTCAGGCGCTTGACAATTATTATGGAACAGGAGATTCAAAAAGTGTTGCTGAAGTTAGTCG
>JAOZRJ010000127.1 GCA_029931885.1 Candidatus Omnitrophota bacterium
CTTACTTGGATGATTTGCCAGTCGATTAGCAAGCTTCGTTCCCATAATTCCCACCCCAATACATGGAAGCGCAATAATAATAAACAAACCACATAACAACAATGCTGCATTAAGCATTCGCCTTCTCTCCTATCTTCCAAAAAGTTGGAAAATAACCAAAATTGCAATAATGGATATCGCTTCAACAAAAATAAGCATAACAATGATACCCATAAAAATCTTTGAAGCCGCCGAAGGATTTCGCCCCAACGCTTTAACAACAGCATATCCTAAAACAGCAATAACAATAGATGGTCCCATAACAGCCACAAACATAATCGTAACAATAATAAAAGTTTCACGCCATTGCATAGTATATAATCCTTAATGTAGATACTTCTTCTTTACTATTCCTTCTCAACGCTATAAGCGATGTCATCTTCCTTTTTAACAACTTCCTTCTTCTTAAGCTCCATCTCAACAAGAATAATACAATCATTTGCAAAAAAACGTATAAGCCCGGCTTTAATCGTAATACTTTCACGCCAATCAATAATAATACGCCCTTTTTTCAAAATACCTAAAACCGGATAATGATAAGGTAAAATCTCATATTCACCCCTGTCTCCGGTTAAAAAAATACTTTCAACTTCATTCTCATAAACAAGGGCATCCGGAGTCATAACAGTCAATTTAAATGTAATTCGATATCGCGCCATAAATTCTTCTTATTTACTTCTTATCTTCCTTTCCTTCTTCTTTCTTCTCTCCATCTTTCGTAGTGGCCTTATCAAAAGCATCAACGCCCACAAATCCTTCCTCGTCGTCATCGTCGTCATCTTTTGGCCTCAGCGCAGCTATTTCTTTAACATACTCGTCTATAATTACCTTCATATCTTTTTCGATTTCATCGCTGAGATCTCGAACTTCCCTAATTTTCTTAAGCAATTCCGGATTTCGTTCTTTCGCATAATCAAAAATCTTTAATTGAAAATCCTTAACCTCAGGAATTGTCATTTCATTAAGTGCCTTTGATTTTACCGCAAAGAAAATAAGAACCTGCGCTTCTAAAGTAACAGGAGAGTCTTTCTCTTGCTTTAAAATCTCACTTAAAATTTCGCCGCTTTTTAATGTCTGGGCAGCTTCGTCACTCTGCCCGGAAGTTTTTAACTTTGAAATACGCATCAATTCTTTATACTGAACATATTCCAAGCGCAAAGATCCGCTGAGCTTCTTGATAGATTTCCACTGAACCTTGCTTCCGACACGAGACACTGATAAACCTAAATCAACAGCCGGCTTTTGCCCTTCACCAAATAAAGGCGTACTTAAATAAATCTGTCCATCTGTCATGGAAACCAAATTTGAAGAAATATATCCTGTTAAATCTCCTTCTAAAATCTCAACTATCGGAAAAAAAGTAACAGATCCTCCGCCATGTTCTTTATCCATAAATGCAGCACGCTCGATCATTTTTGAATGTAAATAAAAAATATCTCCCGGATAGGAATCACGTCCTGGAGGACGGCCCAATAAAAGTGAAATCTCCCGATAAGCCCACGCATGCTTTGTAAAGTCATCGAAGCCAACAAAAACATCTTTTCCTTGATGCATAAAATATTCGGCAATTGAACAAGCCACATAAGGCGCGAGATATTGCTGGCCAGGAGGAGCAGAAGCATAGGCTGCAACAATAATTGAATAATCAAATGCCCCTTTATCCTGAAATAATTGAACGACTTTTGCCAATGCAGATCTTGCCTTCCCAATGGCGCAATAGATACAAATAACATCCGTATTTTTCTGATTAAGTATTGTATCTGTAACAATTGTTGTCTTGCCTGTCATCTTATCCCCTAAAATCAGCTCTCTCTGCCCAAAACCACATGGAATCATCGTATCGATAACTTTGATACCTGTTTCCAATGTTTTACACAACGGATCCCGCGTCAAAATAGCTGGAGCGTCAATAAAAATAGGGTAATTCGTATCTGACTCTAAGGGGCCGAGTCCGTCCAAAGTCTCTCCTAACGGATTAAGAATACGACCAATAAATTTGTTACCGACAGAAGTGTTAAACGGTTCTAAGGAGGCAATGGCTTTGTCTCCAGTTTTTATTTTTGTTTCTTCCTTAACAATTAATATCTGGGCTTCCTCTTCGTCAAATCCAAGAATAATTCCTTCTGTTCCGTAACCAAATTGAATAAGCTGCCCATTAATACAATTACGAAACCCTGTAGCGAGAACAATACATCCTCGAATACAACGGACAACGCCTTCCTCAGTATAACGCAAAGTTCCCACTAAATATCCTCCTTAAAAAAAAATACAATTTATTATATCACAGCAATTTATGCAAACCATTACAAAATCAACAAATCTTAGACGTAATTAATCTCACGCCTCTTTTTTCTTTTTCTCTTCCTCTTTCTCTTCTTCGGATGAGTCACTAATCTCTTTTATTTCACCCTTACTTTCTTCAACATTTTCTTCTCCCATATATTTTGAACGTCTATGCCATGTGAAAAAATGAAGACTTGTAAAAAGGGCAATAAAGGCCAAAACACCCCAAATTATTCGCCAGGTAGCTGTAATGGAAGGACGTTTCCCTAACAATGCCTTTGATAACGCAGCAATTCCTCGTAACGCCTGAATCTTCTCCAAAACGTTTGTAACTTTGCTCTCATCAAGATCCTCTAACTCTTTAAGCCTTTTAGCAGCAATAATCGATCGTAAACGCTCTAGCTGTGTCAAAGTCTCATTAGCTGACGCATAACGTTCTTTATTCACTCGATAAATACCAATATACCCTTTTATATTTCTTTCTTCAGCCTGAGAACCTTGAATTAACTTAATTGCTTCAAAAATCTTATTAGATAAAAGCTCCGCACTTCTTTTCATGTCCTCAAAACCTTCCGCTTCTTGAATCGAATCAAAGGCCTTTCTGGTACGAGCATATATCGCGTTAATGGCTGGCTTTGGCACGTGCCAGGAATCTTTGATCAAAATAATATAACGCTTTTTTTCAGCTGGCTGAAACTCTTCTTCTTTTTCCAAATAAGCCTGATTTCTTTTTGAATCAAATCGAACATCAAAGCCTTGACTATCAACAATATGTTCTGCGCGAACTTCCTTAGGTAAATAATGTCTATAGATCACCTTCTTGGCTTCTTTGCTGGAAGGATTCTCAGCCTCAACAATTAATTTTAATTCTTGTCTATCTCCGACTGGAACAGGGGAGTCAGTACTTAAATACTCTGTATCAAAAATGTTATTCTTAAGTTCGCTTAACGACTGAATATTAGCTCTATACTCTTCAATTCTGCGTTCAATATTTGCAGCAAACTTACTCTGTCTTTCCAGAATATAATCCAGCTTCTTCACCATAGATTTGGCTAAAATAGATCCGGACTCATAAAATTCGGAATCTTCTAACATCCGAAGGTTACTGTTAACTTGCTCTTTTAAAATTACAATTTCATCTGGATCGACTCTCCAAATATCTTTAACTTCAATTTTAAATGTTCTGGACTCTTTCGGGTTAAGAGTAAAATTTCCGATTGCGGCATAAGCTCCATGCTCAATGTCATATTCTATTTTTAAAGAGCCCGTTGTGATAATGTCCTCTGGAGTTAACTCTTCAGGGAGATAATATTTAACTGGTGTTTCTTTTGGAACATCTGTACCATAAACAGCAATTAAGTTAATAAAAAGATTTTGTGCATAAGAACATTGCCCAAAAAAAACAATAAAAACAAATATCATCAAAATTTGCATGATTTGTTTTTTACTTAACAATTTTTTTAATAGTATAATCAATTTCGCTATTCTCCTGCTTCAAACCAACTCTTAACAACAACATCTTGCTGTCCAACAGACTCTCTTAATGCATCAAGTTTTGTATTAATCTCTGCTAGCTTCCCATGAACCTTATCAATATCACTTGCATCCTTAGCAGTTAAAGGATCCACATCTACCCCCTCAATGCCTAAAGATTCCGCAGAATCTCCCACAAACTCTGATAATTTTTCTAACATTTCTGCTGCTAAATTTCCGGTCTGTAATTGGCTTTCAGAAATTGTTTCAGAGGCTATTTTTAGCTGATCTAAAGCAGAGTCCAAATTCTTTATCTTTTGATAAACTGTCGGCGTAAGACCTTCTGCTCCAAGCTCATCACGTATGCCCGTTGCTTCGCCTAAAGCTGCCTCTGCGCCGCTCTTTGCCTTTTCCGCACTTACCTTTATCTCTTCAAGTTTTGAAAGCTCACCAAAAATTGAATCGGATGTATCTCCTGAAACTCCCATTAACGTCTCCAATGTATCGACATATTCTTCAACTTGGGCAATGCTCCCAAAAACAGTATCCGACGATGAAGTATCAGCAGGAGACCCTATTCCAGTCTCAACACTTTCAACTATAGTTGTAATAGCAGCCATATCCGATCCTAAGCTTGTAAGGGCATCAAAATCGATCAAGGAAAGTTCGTCAACAATCTCTCCTAATTCTCCTAAATCACCAACTGCATCATAAATTTGAGCAATCTTACCAAAAAGTGTGTTTCCTCCCATTGTGCTAGCAGAAGTACCAATTAAGCCATTTAAAGTATCGCACACACCCAATATCGTATTAACATTAGTTACAAGTGCTTGAGCATTATCTGCCAAGTATGCAATATCACCCCAATTAATATTTGCGCTTGTCATTCGAGCTAAATCGCTCCAATTAATGCCAGCAGTGCTTGTCATTCCCATATCTGTCCAATTGATACCTGTTCCCGACATTAAAGAAATGTCTGCCCAGTTCACGCCGGCATCAGCCATATGGGCAATATCACCCCAGTTAATACCTGCATCTGTCATAAACTGAAGATCTCCCCAATTAATCCTGACATCTGTCATCCATGCAAAATCAAGCCAATTAATACTGGACGTACTCATAGCTTTTAAATCTATCCAATTAATGCCAGCATCGCTAAGCGCACCGATGTCTAACCAATTAATACCAGAATCGGTTAAACGTGCAAAATCATTCCAATTGATTGCAATCTTTGACATAACCCTTAAATCCATCCAATTAATACCCGCATCGCTAAGTGCACCAAT
>JAOZRJ010000286.1:0-1089 GCA_029931885.1 Candidatus Omnitrophota bacterium
TGGAGATAATGATGAAGAAGAGGATGAAACAATTTATTTAGTTTTTCGTGATGAAATAGAAAAAGCTACTGAAGGAATGGAATTGACAATATCTGCTAATGAAAAGAAAACAGAAATAAAGACAAGTCAAAGAGAGGCAAAGCAGGGTGCTGTATTCTATACGCATACAATGAGGGTAACTAAATTAGAAGCTAAATTGTATTTTGCTGGATATAAAACAGAAGAAGCTAGAAGAGAAAAGATATTGTCATTTATAACAGAATCTAATTTAGTGAAAATAGAAGGATCGTTAAAGATATATAAAATATCGGGTATTGATGGTTTAGAGGATTATGCTCTTGCCGTGAATGGCGATGATCAAGTCTTAAGACAATCATTTGAATCTAAGAAGAATGATGTTTGGGAATTAGTAGAGAAGGGACTTGATTATCAAAGGGAAGAGAAAGACGGAAGAGTTTATCATCTCGAATTAAGCGGCTTTAAATATCGTGAGTTTGAAAATTATGAAGTAGTGGCTAAGAATAAAGAAGAAATGAAGTTAAATCCAAAATTGAGAATGTTTAAGAAAGCATTGAGAACAGAAGTTAAGGACATCGATCAAATGGCGTATATTTTTGGTTTAAATGAAAATGATTTGATTAATAAATTGATTGAGAATCCAAAAGAAATAGCAGATTTAGTTAGGTTATATATGCGAAAAGCAAAATCTCAAGAGCAAGAAAAAGAAATGAGTGCAAGTGATTATAAAGAATTAGTATTAAAAGCATTGCTTTCAGAAACACTTTCTCCTGAAGAAATTGCAAATAATGTTCAAACGATAAAAGTAGCTCCTGAAGATATTAGTAATTTTAGAAAAGATCTAAGATGGAATGCAGTTGCAAGATTAGGGGACAAAATTCATGTATTAGAAAAATTAGGAAGCGAAAAAGTTGTAGATAGATCTGGCGTTAAAATTAGTTGTCCTCCAATTGCAAAGCAAATTGGAAAAATGACGACATTAAAAGAAAAATTAGATTATGCAATGATCGCAGCGCAACATGAAAAGGTTTTATTTGTTCTTTCCAACGTTGAGGCAAGTAATCATAACGA
>JAOZRJ010000286.1:1099-1406 GCA_029931885.1 Candidatus Omnitrophota bacterium
AATAAAAGCTTGGAATCGAAAAAAAGAATTAGAGGCAAGACCGATTTATATTATCCAGAGGGTAAATGGGAAGTATATTTTTGTTGAAGTTTCGGATAAGAGGATTAAGAAATTGGATGAAACAAAGAAAATAGAAAAAAGTAACGAAGAGGCCGAAGTGGAAATAAATGTAGAAAAACAAGAAGCTGTTGAAATAAAAACAGTAATTAAAAATGCGAATGCCTTGATATTAGTTGCTCCATATCAAATTAATGAGGAAGTAGCAAATATGTTAGTTGACTTGTTGGCTGATGATTCTATTGTTGAT
>JAOZRJ010000007.1 GCA_029931885.1 Candidatus Omnitrophota bacterium
CTTGGCGCAATCATTGCGCATTTGATTCCACTTATCAAAATGTTTTAATTTTGCCTCCAAGACAACTGCCTGAACCGTATCTAATCGAGAATTATATCCCTTAATAATATGCTCATATCGACCTTTACGGCCATAATCACGCAACATCACTATTTTATTATAAATAGCTTCATCATTAGTTGTAATAAATCCTCCATCCCCAAAAGCACCCAACCCTTTGGTAGGATAAAAACTAAAACATCCTATATCTCCAATCGAGCCAACTTTCTTTTGTTGATAAATCGACCCATGGGCTTGAGCAGAATCTTCAATAACTTTTAAATTATTCTTTTTTGCAATTTCTAGAATTTCTTTCATATTGGACGGCTGACCATAAAGATGCACTGGAATAATCGCTTTTGTCTTTTCTGTAATCACTGCCTCTATAGATTTTGGATCAATATTGTAAATATCTTCTTGAATATCAACAAAAACCGGAGTCGCGCCTGTGTATGATACGGCTAAAGCTGTTGCAATAAATGTAAAAGAAGGAACTATTACCTCGTCGCCAACCCCTACATCTATAGCACGTAGAGCTAAATGCAAAGCATCTGTTCCTGAATTAACTCCAATTCCGTACTTTGCTTCACAATATTGAGCAAAATGATTCTCAAAATCTTTTTCCTCTTGCCCTAAAATAAAATTTCCTTTTTGAAAAACTTGCTTTAATCCATCTTCAATATCATTTTTTACTTCTAAATACTGCGGATGAAAATCAATAAATGGTACGCTCACAATATCTCCTCTATTTTTTTAATAACTTCTTCTACCCCAAGGGTTTTTAAACAACTATAATGCTGACAATCCGATACGCGAAACCGCCAATAACATGGACGGCACGCAATATTCTTTGAAACAACAACATGATTTGCCCGTGGGAAAGGGCCATAAACATTCTCATCCACTGGCCCGAATATTGAAACCGTTTGAACGCCCACCGCCACAGCAACATGTAAAGGCCCTCCATCATTTACAATTGCCAAATGACTTTTCGAAAGAAGTGCTGCAAACTGACCAACCGTTGTCTTTCCACCAACATTTAACGAAGGGGTTTTCATCTCTTTGGCTACAGACAGGCAGATCTCCTTTTCAGAAGGCCCACTTAATAGTATAATTTTGCCTAAACTTTTTTCAACAACTTTATCAGCTAATTTTGCATAATTTTCAACCGGCCATCTCTTGTAAAAAGCATCTTTTCCCCAACTTGCACCACCGCCTGGCACAATCGCAATAATCTTATCAGAAGGCTTAAGGTTATTTTCCTTAAAGAAGTTCTCAGCCCAGCGAATATCCTCAGGAGAAATAAAAAACTCTAACTTCTGCTCCTTATTAGGAATTCCAATCTGCCTTAAAAAATCTAAATAAAAATCGACAACATGTTTTTTCTCGTAGCCAATAAGGTTTATCTTCTTCGTCAAAAAAGGACTTCTATTTTTGTAATTAAACCCGACACGCTCTTTGATTCCAGCTAACCATAAAAAGAAGCTGGAATATTTATTTAAAGAGACATCAATAACCAAATCAAACTTTTCATCTTTTATTTCCTTTAAAAAAGAAAATATCTTTCGAACAAGCTGAAACTTAGATTTCTTACTTAAATTAATAAAATCATCTTTTTCGTAAACAAAAACTTTATTAATACATGGATTATTTTCTAAAACATCAACTGTGCGATTGTTACAGATGTACCCAATAAAAACATCTTTATTGAAATTCTTAATATTGCGAATAAGCGGAGTTGTAAACAAAACATCCCCTATTCCAAAAATATTAATAATTAAAACTTTTTTATATGAATTCTTAATTTTCATTTCTAAGCAATCTTATTCTTTTCTCTTTTAAATGTCTTATAGCGAATTCGAAAAACTTTCAGCGGACTCCACCAATATTTTCTTGAAATTTGAGTCCAATCGTCTTGGCTCAAAGAATGTCGTCGAACTCTCTCGTCCATTGTTTCAGGATGTTTTCCAAAATATACAGGAAACCGGCTCAAATCTCCATAAGAATATTCATTTGTTCGCTCATCATCTTTGAGATCCACGAAACCAATATTCTCTGCATTTTGCCTGCGGTTAGCCATAACTTCTTGAGAATGAACCCAGCCATAATGATAAAGAAAAGCTTTTGTATGTTTATTCCTAAGAGGCCTACCATCTTTTCGTCGAAAAGCATAAGCATCTCCATAGGATTCAATTTTCCCATTAT
This sequence comes from Candidatus Omnitrophota bacterium, assembly GCA_029931885.1. The sequence continues at coordinate 2,245 of JAOZRJ010000007.1, forward strand.
TACGAATAATACGATCCTGTTTCTGATACCATCCCTTATCAATTCGATAACGAAAATAACTTCCATAAAAATGTAACCACTTAAATCTTAAGGCATCAACATTGCTATCATTTAGAAAATTCTTCATCACCCCTTTTAAACGCTTTAAATCTTTTTCATGGACAACTTCATCAGATTGCAAATAAAAAGCCCAGTCACCTGTGCACGCTTCAAGCGCAATATTTGTTTGATTCGATAAAACCTCTTTTCCCTGAGACATATCCCAAATATTTTGAATAATTTTAATTTTCGGGCTACGAATGGATTGAATGAGTTCTAAAGTATTATCTTCCGAATCCCCAACATTAACAATAAATTCGTCACAAATAGGTAAAATTGATTTTATCGATTGAACAATTGGATAATTATACTTAATAGCATTGCGAGCAATCGTAAAACCGCTTATTCGCATATCTTTACCCATTAAACACTTCCTTATACAGGGCTAATGTTTTTTGTGCAGTTTGTGCAAAAGAAAAATTTTTTGCCCGAGAAATTCCCTTCTGCCTTAAATCATTTCTTAATTTCTCGTCTTCAAGCGACCTCTCAATGCCATCAGCAATAGATTTAAAATCATAAGGATTTACCTGTATTGCAGCATCTTGAGCTACTTCAGCACAAGACGATGTATTTGAAGTAACAACAACTGCGCCGCAAGTAAATGCTTCTAAGATCGGAAAACCAAATCCTTCATAAAATGAAGGAAAAACAAAAACTTCTGTCTTATTGTGTAGCACACAAAGCTCCTCGTCTGTTAAATATCCTAAAATTTGAATATCATTAAGAAGACCTTCTTTTTTAATCAAATCAGAAAGACCCTCGCTCATCCAACCCCTCATGCCAACAATTACTAATTTTCCTGAAAACTTATTCTTTCGTTTAAGTAATGAAAATGCGTAAATAAGGTTTTCTAAGTTTTTCCTCGGTTCAATCGTGCCAACGAAAAGAATAAACGGCCCGGTAACCCCCTTCGCTTTAATAAGGCTGTCTGCCTCATGTAAATCTTGAGAATTCAGTACACAAAATTTATTCTTATCTACGCCTTGATAAATAACGCAAGTTTTATTTTCCTGAATTGAAAAGAATTTATGCAAATCGCTTCGCGTATTTTCAGAGCAACAAATGATCTTTGAAGCTTTTTGTACAATGTCTTGAAAATGTTTCTCGGTTTCGGCAACTGTTTCTGGTGTGTGGCCCTGAGGGTAAGTTCTATAAATCAAATCGTGAACCGAAACAATAATCTTCGCATTTGTACTCGGCAGCATGTCCGGACTTGGAGAATGATATAAGTCTACATCTTTAAGAATTTTGCCTATACCTTGACTAAACCAATCAATCTTTCTATGAAAGTTGCTGGAAGAAAACCTCGGAAGATTACGTTTAAAGTCAAAAAGTCCTTTTTTAGCATATAAAGAATATATGTTTTCTTGATCAATTTCACTTAAAGATTTCACGAGATTATATGCATAACGTCCGATGCCGGCATATTGTTTTCGTAAAAATGAACGACAGTTAATACCAATGTTCATAATTTTATTTTGTATTTATTTTTTTTTGAGCGATATTATAGCGTTCAGGGGTTCCAATGTCTAAAAAACCCTTCTTTGTGACATATCCATAAAACCCATTATTAACTAAATGAGGAAAAAAATCATTTTCAATTGAGAATGTATCTTGCGTAGGCATTAAATCAAAAATTTTTGAATTAAAACAATAGATACCTACGCTAACATACGGTGAAGCTGCGTGGTTAGATTTTTCTTGAAAGCTGATGATTTTCTTGTCTTCTGAGACAACGACAGAGCCAAAATCTTTTTTATCATCAGTCTCCGTTAAAACCATAGCGGCAAAAGCTTGCTTTTTCTTATAGAAATCTAAAAAATCTCTAAAAGAAACAGAACAGAAACAATCTCCATTAAGGGCAAAGAAAAACTGACTTCTTACTTTTTCTTTTGCATTCTTAATAGCCCCACCTGTTCCAAGGGGCATTTCTTCTTTAGAAAATTCAATTTCTAAATCTAAAAATTTCTCTTTATAATGCTGCTCAATTATTTCAGATTTATAACCAATACATAAAATTACTCTCTTAAAACCCTGTTTAGAAAGGCTCTCGAGAAGAATATCCATGAAGGGAACACCGTTAACTTCTGCTAGAACTTTTGGCGAGTCACCGGTTGCTGAACGAAGACGTTTCCCTAATCCACCAGCAAGGACAACAACATCAATTTGAGATAAATCGCACAAAAGATTACTCCACTTTTCCTGTATTTGGCTGATAAAAGATAATCTGACTTCCGGCTGACTCAAATTTAAAAGGAATTTCCAATAAAGGACTTAACGCTTCTCTGATTTTACTTTGTTTTTCCGGAGCCGCAAATAATAATACAAATCCGCCTCCTCCTGCTCCTAAAAGTTTTCCTCCTAAGGCTCCGGCACGTTTTGCTTTATTATAAATCTCATCAATATGCGGCGTTGAAACTTTTTCAGACAACTGTCTTTTAATCTTCCATGTCTCATCTAAAAGTGTTCCAAAAACAGATAAATCATTACCATTAAGAATATCTAATGCAGCTGAAGTCATCTGATACATTTCAGTCAAATCTTTTTTCTTTTTCGGAATATTTTCAATCTGATGTTTTGCAATTTCTGACGCAGTTCTCGAAAACCCAGTAAAAAACATCATAAGGTGATCTTGTAAAGATTTTGACTTTTCCTCAGAAATTGTAACTTTTGTCGTTGTTAAATGTGATGTACCACCAAATTCAATATAATTAAATCCTCCGTGCGCTGCCAATGTTTGATCCTGACAGCCAACATGTTCTTTGCACATCACCTGCTCAACATAAATCGCTTCCTGAGCTAAACGTTCTTTGCTAACCATTTGCCCCTTTAAAGCATAAAGTGCGTTCAGCAACCCAACAGTGAAAGAAGAACTGGATCCTAAGCCCGTTCTTGCCGGAAGATCTCCATCGTGATGAATTTCAAGTCCTTCTTTAATTTTTAAAAATCTTATAACCTCTCTCACAGAAGGATGATCGATTTCATCTATATTATGAACGTGCTCCATCTTCGAATAAATAATTCTTGATTTATGATCAAAGAAAGGCGGCAAATAACGACAAGTTATATAACAATACTTGTCAATTGTAGTCGCTAAAGAAGCTCCTTTATTGTCCTGAAACCATGCAGGGTAATCTGTTCCTCCGCCAAAAAATGAAACACGAAAAGGCGTTCTACTTATGATCATTTGTTCACTCCTGAGTTTTGTTCTGATAAAATATTTCGATGTAATTTATGCTTTAGCATCCCATGAATATGATCAACAGTTTCCTGTCCAAACTTTTCTTTGATCATCTCTAAATATTTTGGATCACTATAATATGTATTAAATGCATCATCTCTAAAGCGTAAAACCTCAGCAGCCGAAATATGTTTTGTCGGCAAAGGCAATGTCTCTGGGCTAAACTGAGAAAAACCCATCCACCCTTCAGGTAAATCTAATCCATCTTTAACCGCATCATCATACAAAGGTGAACCAGGATAAGCCATTGTGGCATAAAAATTAACATATTCGCAATTAACTTCCTGCGCCATGCGAAAAGTCTCCTGCATAGTCTCTGAATTATCCTCTGGAAGCCCGAACATAAAATTACCAATAATATAGATGCCAGCATCATGGGTCATTTTCATGGCTTTTCTAACAGCATCCTGACTAAAACGACCCTTTGAAACATCTTGACGCACATCAGCTGATCCAGCTTCAATCCCATAACAAATCCAATTAATACCTGCAGCCTTTAATTTCTTTAAAACTTCCTCAGAAACTGTATCAACACGCGCATAAGCCCAGAAATTTATTCCATAATTACGCTCAATAAGCAAATCACAAATCTCAATCATTCGGTCTTTATTAATAACAAAAAGTTCGTCTAAAATCTTCATATGTCTTACATTATATTCCTTAAACAAATAGTCAATTTCTTCTACGACGCGTTTTGGGCTTCGAAAGCGAATACCGGGCTTACCGCTGTAAAGCGCATGAATATTACAATAATGACAATTAAAAGGGCATCCTAAACTAGAATAAATAATTGCATAAGGTGAACGATGTTTGATATCTCCAAAGCAATGCCAATTATGAGCCCTGTATTTATCCATCGGAAGCAAATCCCAAGCAACAAATGGCAAGGAATCTAAGTCTTCAACGGTGTCTGCCCACCCGCCATCAATGAATGCTCCATTCTTTAAATAGCAAAGACCTTTGATATCGCAATCTTTACCGTCAGTACCCTCCTTCAACTTCTCAAGCAATTGCGATATCGGCTCAAACGCTTCTCCTCGACAAACAAAATCAACAAATTCCTCTTTTAAAGTTCTCTCAGGTAGCGCAGATGGATGTATACCGTAAGTAATTGTTTTACCAGGGAAATTCTTTTCCTGTAATAACGTCATAATATAATGAACGCCAATCATTTTTGGCGTTGAGCTCGCAGAAGGATTAGCACCAATAGCCCCGATACCAACGGCTAAGGGATTCTGTTCAATAATTTTATCAACAGTTTCTTTCGCACCTAACCCCTCAGCATCAGCATCGATAATCTTGACAAAAAACCCTCTATCGCGTAAAACCGCTGCCAGAAGGCCTATCCACAAAGGCGGTTCAATACCAGCTAAACTTTCGCCAAGCTTACCAAACATTTCTTTTTTTATGCTCGGATTAACTAAAACGATATCTAAAGACATTTATACTCTCTTAGAAAATTATTTTAAAAACTCACTAGTTTTTTCTGCAACGCTATTGGCGTCAATACCATAATATTGACGAATAATATCGCGTCCGCCATACTCATAGCAATATCCTTGATCCATTGATAATCCAATACGTTTAACAGGAATAACAATACCATTATCTTGTAAAACTTCACAAATGGCACCTGTAAAACCGCCCGAAACAAAATGCTCCTCTAGGGCAATCAATTTCTTTGAATCACCAATCGCTTCAATGAAATTTTTCTTATTAATCGGAATAGTATAAACGTCAATAACTCCGACGCTCAAACCATCTTTGCTAAGCTTTTCAGCTGCCTCTAATGCCACATGGACCATACTTCCTGTCGCAGCAATATAAGCATCTCCTTCTTTTAAAATAGCAACGCCTTTTGAGAAATCCTCATTCTCCTTATAAAGAGTTGGTAAAACAAGCCTATCAAGCCGGACATAATTTGCTTCGCTCATTTTACAAGACATCTCGGCCACAGCTGCAGACATGACGCTATCCGAAATACTATTGATAACAATATTCGGCATTGAACGAAGAAGTGCAATATCTTCTGTCATATGATGCGTAGGACCAGAATCTTCATATCCAAATCCTGCACCAACACCAACAACCGTAATAGGAATTTTCATTATTGCATTATTAACTCTGATTTGCTCAAGACATCGAAACGTAATAAAAGGCGCAATAGCATAGACAAAAACTTTTTTCCCTTCTTGCGCAAGACCTGATGCAACAAGAATTGCGTTCTGCTCTGCAATTCCTGTATTGATAAACTGAGCAGAAAGATCTGTCCTAAACCTATCTAAAGACGGCGCACCCATATCCGCAGATACAAGAATTACGTCTCTGTTTTTTTTAGCTAAATCGTAAACTTTATTCCAAAACGAGTCTCTTTGAGTAATATTATTCATAGCTACACCTTCTTTCTAGTTCAGCTAATGCTTGTTTTGCTTCTTCCCCTTTAGGAGCGATTCCATGGCAAACAGGCTTATAGCAAACTGATTCCACTCCCTCTCCTTTAATTGTATCGGCAATAATAACCAACGGTCTCGTTGACTGCCTTGAACGAACGTGCTCTAAAACATTCAAAATTTCATCCATTGAATGTCCATCAATACGAGCAACATCCCATCCAAAAGACTGCCATCGCTCTTCCATAGGTTCTAAAGAAACGATATTTTCTGTAAAATCAGTAACACATAAATAGTTTCTATCAACTATCGCAACCAAATTATTTAATCGATTATGGGAGGCAAACATCGCTGTTTCCCAGATAGATCCTTCATAACATTCCCCGTCACCTAAAAGTGTAAATGTTAAAAATAATTCTCGGTCCATTTTTGCGGCTAACGCAATGCCTGCTGCAAAACCAAATCCCTGGCCTAAGGACCCGCAAGTAATTTCAACGCCTGGAACGCTATTTTGAAGATGAACTCCAAACTTGCCATCCTTTTGCGCAAATTTATCTAAATCTTTCATGCTAAAATATCCGCAATCCGCCAAGACCGTATAAAGCGCAGGACTTGCCTGGCCCTTACTCATAATAAAACGGTCACGATCCTTCCACTCCGGATTTTTAGGATCATGACGCATAATATCTCCATAATAAAGTGCTACTAATATATCAATACATGACATTGATGATGTCACATGACCTGTTTGGGCTTTGATACACATATTTAATATATGCTTTCGAATATCCCAGGCTTTCTTCTTTAAATTTTTTTTCATAACGTCCTCTCTGTTTAAATGTTTGCATATTGATTGCGTTTTACAACTCTGTACCCTTTGACCAGCTCTTCAATGCCGTCGGATAAAGAAATTCTTGGGCTAAACCCAGCTTGCTCTATCTTCTTATTACTAACGATATAATCTCTTTTATCAAGATCTTCTCCAATTTGCGATTCTGTAAAATAAAATTCTTTAACATGTTTTTTAATTTCTTCACAAAGTTCTTTTTTACTTAAATTCGCATCACTAAGTCCTACATTATATGGTTCATTCTTCATTTTATCAAAATTATTAAGCCCTAAAATAAACGCCTGCGTTACATCCCGAACATGAATATAATTTCGCTTAAAATGAGCTTCAAACAATACAACAAATCTGTCATAAACAGCGCGATAAGTAAAGTCATTAACTAAAAGATCCAACCTCATTCTCGGGCTAACTCCAAAAGCTGTTGCCAATCGAAATGTAATAGCCTCGCCAGAATCCAAAATCATCTTTTCAGCTTCTGATTTCAATTTTCCATATAAGGAAATCGGATTTAATGGCGTTTCTTCAGTGCACTCTTTTTCTTTTTGACCAATCCCATAACCACTGTTTGTTGTCGGATAAATAACAATTTGATTTTTACTGCGCAAATCAAGTATCATCTTAACCGCATCCACTATAATTGACTGCGCGCCTAAAGGATCTCTAGAGCAAAGAGGAGCTCCGGTTAAACATGCCAATGGAAAAACCGCATCAGCCGACTTCATCTGCTGTGAAATAATTTCTTTATCTCTCGCATCACCGCGGACAATTGTGAGCTTTTTATCAACACAACAGTCTAAAAGAGAGCTTTGGTTATACATAAAATTATCAACAACGCAAACCTCATGTCCTTCTTTAAGGAGCTCAGGAACAAAGATAGATCCAATATATCCAGCCCCTCCTGTTACTAAAATCTTCATTTTGTTATCTCCTTAATTTCGTTTATGAGCATACCAATCATACGTTTTCTGAATACCTTCCTTAATACCAATTCTCGGTTTCCAGCCAAGATTTGTAATCTTATAGTTATCTAAAAGTTTTTGTAACGCTCCGTTTGGTTTTGCTGAATCAAAAATAATTTCTCCCTTAAACCCAGAAATTTCCTTAATCGTCTCAGCCAATTCTTTAATAGAAATATCTTGTCCTAAGCCGATATGAACAACAGAAGCTTCTTGATATTTTTCCATTAAAAATAAACATGCTTCAACAAAATCATCAGCAAAAATAAATTCTCTTCTTGGACTTCCGCTTCCCCAAATAATAACATTATTTTGATTTTTTATTTTTGCTTCATAAAATTTATGAATTAAAGCTCCTAAAACATGCGATGTTGATAAATCAGTATCTGCTCCAGGTCCATAAACAGTCGCCGGAATGCCAACAATCGCATTAAACCCATATTGCTTACGATAACTCTTACACAGCCTAATGCCGGCTAATTTTGCGCTCGAATAGGCTTGGCTCGTCGGCTCCATAGGTCCTGTCTCTAAGTATTCCTCTCTCATGGGCTGTTGGCACTCTTTTGGATAAACGCACGAGCTTGCAAAATACATCAATTTCTTTGCGCCGAATTTATGCGCAGCATAAACAACATTATTTTGACTTTCAGAATTCTTATAAAAGAACTCTGCCGGACTTTTCTGATTTGCCTCAATACCTCCGGATTGCACGGATCCCAAAAATACATATTCTGGCTTATTGTCAGAAAAAAACCGATAAACAGAATCTTGAATCGTCGTATCAAGTGCCATTTGCGAAGAAGAAAAAACATTTAAAAATCCATTATTAGAAAAATATTCCAACAAAGATTTTTCTATCACATCATTATGACCGACAATTAAAATTCTAGAACTTTTATCCATAGCACTACTTTATTCTTTAAACCATTCAATCGTCTTGACCAAACCTTTTTCAAGCTGAACCTTAGGCTTCCATTTTAACTTAGTTTTCGCTAATGAAATATTAGGCTTTCTTTGCCTAGGATCGTCTATGGGTAACGGCTTCCTAGCAATTTTATTTTTTGTCTTTGTAACCTTTTGTATTAAACTTGCCAACTGCAAAATTGTAAATTCTGACGGATTTCCAAGATTAATAGGTGTTTTAACATTAGAGTGTAGTAATCTTACAATACCTTCGACCAAATCATCAACATAACAAAATGAACGTGTTTGTTTGCCGTCTCCATAGACAGTTAAAGGTTTCTTATAAAGCATCTGATAAATAAAATTTGGGACAACTCTACCATCACGCATTTGCATGCGAGGCCCATAAGTATTAAAAATACGTACAATACGAATATCCAAATGATATTTTCTACGATATGCCGCTGTAATAGCCTCAGCAAAACGTTTTGATTCGTCATAAACACTTCTTGGGCCGATAGGATTAACGTGCCCCCAATAATCTTCTTTTTGCGGATGCACGAGAGGATCACCATAAACTTCAGAAGTTGAAGCTAAGAAAAATCTTGCTTTCTTTGCCTTTGCAAGCTCTAGCAAATTATATGTTCCAAATGATCCCACCTTAAGAGTTTCAATGGGAAGATTAAGATAATCGATTGGACTCGCCGGTGAAGCAAAATGTAAAACATAATCAATAGCACCCTTAACATCAAACCTCTCAGAAACATCATGTTTAATAAAGGTAAAGTCTTTATTTTTAAGAAGATGCTTAACGTTCTCTCGACTGCCAGTAATGAGATTATCCATACAAATTACTTTATAGCCATCAGCAATCATGCGATCGCATAAATGACTCCCTATAAATCCTGCACCGCCAGCAATTAAAATATTCTTTTTTCGTGTCATTTATTTTCCTTATAAAGTTGTTATTTTAATACTCTTATGGTCCTTGTAGACATTACATAAATCAAAAATAAGATTAGCATGCGTAAAAATCTTTTTATAGTCAACTTCCTTGTGACTTGCCGCGATTACAACGCAATCAAATTGTTTCAATATTTTAGGAGTCAGCTTAACAGAGCACAAGTTCAGCGTTCCCATTTTTAAATAAGGAATCAATGGATCAGAATAGCTAACTTGATATTTTTGTTTTTTAAGCAATTCTATAAATCTTAGTGCAGCAGATCTCCTTAAATCTTTAACATCTTTTTTGTATGTAACGCCCATGATTAGTATCTTGGCGCGGCTCTCACTTTTCCTATTTTTCTTTAAAAAAGATTTTAAACGACCCAGCACATATTCTGGAACCTTATCATTTGTATCAGCTGACAGCTTAATAAACTTTGAACTAACACCATGATGTCTCGCCTTCCAGTATAAATACAACGGATCATCTGGTATGCAATGCCCTCCAACTCCAAGGCTTGGATAAAAAGGCATAAAACCAAAGGGCTTTGTTTTCGCAGCATCAACAACTTCCCAAATATTAATTCCTAATTTATCGCACATCATCGCAGCTTCATTAACCCAGCTAATGTTTACCAGTCGAAATGTATTTTCTAAAAGCTTTACCATTTCAGCTGCACGCGGCGAAGAAACCAAATGAACCTTATTAATAACTTTTTGATAAAGAGCTTTTGCTAATTGACCTGAACGATCCCCAAGCCCGCCGACGATCTTGGGAATCTTCGTAACAGGATATTTTTTGTTACCTGGATCAATGCGCTCAGGAGAAAACGCTAAATAAAAATCTTTTCCTGCTTTTAAATTTGCGGATTCCAACCTCGGCTTGATAAGTTCTTCTGTTGTCCCCGGATATGTCGTACTTTCAAGAACAACCATCATTTCCTTCCGCACAAAAGGTTTTATTGTCTTCACTGCATTTAAAATATATGAAATATCAGGAGTATATCTTCTCTTTAATGGTGTTGGCACGCAAATCAAAACAACATCAGATTTCGATAGAACAGAAAAATCAGTTGAAACCTCTAACGCTTTATTCTTTATAAGTTTCGCGATATCCCGAATAGATACGTCTTCATTGTAATTCTTCCCTTTTTTAATTCTTAACGCTCGATCTTTGCTTTTATCCAATCCAAAAACCTTAAAACCGACCTTGGCAAAGCTCACTGCTAGAGGTAGGCCAACATACCCCAGGCCGATAACAGCAATTTTAGATTTTCCATCATTAATTCACACTACCTAATATTTAATAAAATAATTTTATAAAACCAACTCTACCTACTCCGACAAACTCACTTTTATAAAATTATTTTCTTAAACGCTATTTGTTCCAATGCCATAATACTCAAAGCCAATCTTTTTCATATCAGACTTTTTATATAAATTTCTACCATCAAAAATAAGTGCATGGTTCATGAGCTGATGAATCTTTCTAAAATTAATTTTCTTAAATTCATCCCATTCGGTTAAAATTAAAAGGCAATCAGCGTCTTTGGCAACTTCATAAGCATCCTTGCAATATTTTATCTTAGATAAACTTTCACGAGATTTCTCCATTGCTTGCGGATCATAAGCTTTAATCCTAGCTCCTTCTTTCTGCAATTCTTTTATAATATCCACAGATGGAGCGCTACGCATATCGTCCGTATTAGGTTTGAACGCCAGACCTAAAACTCCAACGGTTTTTCCTTTTAATATCCATATAGTATCTTCTATTTTTTTAACAAAAGACTTTTTTTGCTCTTCATTCACCTTTCTAACTTCTTGTAAAATCTTAAAATCATAACCACTTCTTTCACTTAAAAGAATAAACGCATCAACATCTTTTGGGAAACAGCTTCCCCCGTAACCAACCCCAGCACACAAAAAATCTCGACCAATACGCTTGTCAAGCCCCATCCCTTGCGTAACCTTTTGTATATCCGCGCCTACGTGGTCACATACTTGTGAAAGTGCATTGCTAAATGAAATCTTTGTGGCTAAAAAAGAATTTGAAGCATGCTTTATAATTTCGGCCGAATTCATATCTGTCACAATAATCTTTGCCTTTAAAGGCTTATAGACCTCTTTTAATATTTGTTCCGCCTTTTTTGTTTGAACTCCAACAACAATTCGATCCGGATTCATAAAATCATGGACAGCAGCCCCTTCTCTTAGAAACTCTGGATTTGAAGCCACATCAAACCTAATATCTTTAGCTTTCTTATTTTTATATTTTTGATTTAACGTTAGCCTAACAGCTTTTTCAATACGCTTTCCAGTCTGAGCGGGAACAGTTGACTTCTCAACAATTAACTTATAAGAATCCATGCCTTGCGCAATCTCTCGTGCAGCCTGTTCAACATATGACAAATCAGCCTCTCCATTCTTCTTTGATGGTGTTCCAACAGCAATAAATATAACCTCGGATTTCTTAGCTGCCTCTGTCACTGACCCCATAAAACTTAATCTTTTACTCTTAACGTTTGACTTCAACAACACCTCTAAGCCAGGCTCATAAATAGGCATTTCAAGCTTTTTTAATTTCTTAAGCTTATCAGCATTATTATCTACACAAATAACCTTATGCCCCACCTCGGCCAAACAAATACCTGTTACAAGACCAACGTATCCAGATCCAATAATTGCAATATTCATTTCTTTAGTCTCCTACGATTTAATTCTAGGGGTTAGATTGTGATCCAGCTTTTCTACGGTTAAAGCTTGTTCCAAATAAATCAATAGCCATATCAGGAAAAGCCTTGAGGCGAAAAACCATCCAAATCTCACTTCCCTGTCCTCTTTTTTCATTAAAACTTATATCCATTTCCCAGCAATGTAAATCGCGAGTTACCGTAAACTCTTGTTCTTTTTGTAAGCCATGATTAATATCAAACCGTTCATAAATTTTAAATTTCCATTTAGGATTGAGAACATAATTCAATTCAGCTGTAATTTGATCATCGACATCTACATGGTATCGTTTGCTAAGGCTAAAAGACCACTTATCTCCAGTATTAATATAAACTTCGAAATTGGCAGAAACAAGCTTATCCCGTTGAGCGCTATAATTAGAATCACTATAAAAAGTTAACCAGTCCGTTGGGCGAAACTCAATATCTGTAGTAATGTCATTAAAACTTCCGCTACCAGGATTTTCTTTAAGCAAAAAGTCAGTACCAACAACAGCCCTTAAAAGATCAACATTCTTCCCATCTCTTTTAGTTTGAAGTTTATTTTCTAAAGAAAAATCTATCCCATGATATCGCGTAATTGAGTCAATGTCAGAATCAAAAATATCTAAATCAGTCGAAGGAAAAGACGGATCATGTCTATAGACATATGAAACGCTAGGTGTAATGATATGCCTTAATCGATCGACATTCATCCCCCAAAAATGAGCTTGAACATCAAGCGTTTTATAAAACTTTGTACTTAAGGTTGCTCCTGTTTCAAAAATGCTGCGTATAATATTATATTTGGAGGTATCTTTCGTTTTGCTATAAAAAGTTTCTCTCTGGGCAACATAAGGTGTAAAGTCAACAAATCCAACTTTTTTAGGATAAGAAATCTTATTTTCTGAATCAATGCGCATTGTACTTTTTCTAACTTCCGTGGGCGAAGCATCAGGAAGGGACAAATTTGAATAAAGATTATTACTTTCAAAATAAAAACCTGTCGAGCCTATTGCTTGATTGCTCATGCTGTAGCCGATTTCCGGAAGGCGCTCAACGCTAGAGACAAAACGGTTAACTCTTTTATCGATCCTAAAACTAAAAAGCCCATTAGTGAGACTTTTTGTGAATAAAAAGAACGTCTCAGGATTACCAACATTATCATATTCACGCTCAAAATAATCTTTTAAGAATGTACTGTCACTTAGTTTATAATACTGCCAAATCGCATTACTTGTGTTGTCAATACGCCACTTATGCCTCCATTCAACTTTAAAACGCTCTTTTTCAATCGTTGGGGTCGGACGCTCCAGCCACCAACGTTTTGCCGTGATGTTTCGTTCATTCATATAATATGTTTTTATTAGACCTTCTCCATAATTTAAAGTCTTATAATCAAGATCAAGTCCCACGGCAAAATCTTTCTTTTCGCGAATATCAAGATGAATATTTCCTTTAAAATTATCATTAAAATAATAACGCCATGCCGTAAGCAAGAATGCTCCCCAATCTTTATCATAACCAGGAGTATAAGTAACACGTGGCTTTGTATCGTCTATGACCTGAGTAAATCGCGGTATATATATCAAAGGTACTTTCCCAACAATCATACGTACACTACGAGCAACAACTTTATCTCCAGGATAAATATCTATTTTCTTTGAATACATTTTATAATGCGGCTTATCGAGATCACAAGTTGTGATATATCCTCTGTCCATAACCATATGATTATCGCCAACCTTTGAAATGGTTTCGCCTTTTCCGTAATAAGGAGCAGAAACAATTCTTGCACCAACAAACTCACCTGTCATGTCCTCAAAATTAAATATTAAATCATCTCCTGATATCTGACCTTGAGGATTCTTTAAAATAACGTTTCCATACGCAAATGCTTTTTTCGTTGCATGAAAATATTCAACACGGTCGCATATCAGCTGCGTCTCTCCCTTAGTAATTATTACATTGCCATTGATAATAACCTTGTTCTCATCTTGGAAAAATTCAACATTATCTCCATCTATTTCAACGGCTTGAATAGAAGTATGCTCATCTTGTGCTTTTTCTGAAAAAACAGAATCATCTTCCGCTAAATCTTTTTTATCAACTAATTCCAAATTGTCAGGCGGCTCTACAATTTCCTCTTGAATGATCTCTTCATCGATCACGTTGCTTTCCGAATCATCTATTGTATTACTAATTTCTTGAATATTCTCCACAGCAGAATTTTCTGAATTTTGTTCATCAGAGCCTTCTTCCTGTTCAGCCATAATCTCTTTTGGCAAAGTCCCACCCTTAAACTGCGCAAATGTATTTAAACAAAATACGCAATAAATAAAAACAAACATTACCGAAAGAATAGAAAGGCTAAAAAATTTATTTTTCATATATTAAGATTAATTTCTCTGACATACTACCATTTCTTCTACCAAAACTTGACAACCTATAATTCCCGCATCTTGCCCAAGTTTTGCCTTAACAATCCTTACCATTTTTCCCTGAACGCGCATAGCTCTTTGCTTAATAATCTTCTGTATAATACTAAGCATATGCTTATGTGCCCTTGAAACTCCACCACCAATAACAATCAATCTTGGATTGATAACATTAACAACTCCTATTAAAACTGCGGCTATATGCTCTGCAGTCTCACGCCAGAAACTAATAGCTTTTTTATTGCCTTTATCAGCTAATGCCGTTACAGACTCTAATGTAATATTTTTCTTTTTAAAAACTTTCTTAGCTTTCTTGAGTAATTGCTGATTCCCCACCAATGTCTCTAAACATGCATAGCCGCCGCAATTACATATTTTATTTTTTTTATTAATAGGAACATGGCCTAGCTCTCCAGCTGCAAACCCTGCACCCCTATAAAGCCGATTATTTAAAATTAAGCCGCCTCCAACTCCAGTTCCAAGAGTCATACAAATCATATCTGTAATTCCTTTGCCGGCTCCGTATTTCCATTCAGCCAATGCAATTACGTTAACATCGTTATCAATAAATGTACGAATTCCTAATTTCTTCTCTATAATCTTTTTAAGCGCAACATTTTTCCAACCGGCAATATTAGTCAAAGAATACACAATGCTATTCTTCGTATTAACAAGCCCCGGAAGACCAATGCCAATGCCTATAATCTGCTTTTTTAACAAATTATTTTCAAGCATAATTTGACGACAACCTAAAACTAATCCATCAATTAACTGACCTACACTACGGCTAAAATTTATAGTTTTTAAATTCACTCTTTTAATAATCTTGCCTTTTAGACCTACAAGGCCAAGCTTAATATTTGTCCCTCCAATATCAATACCTATAACATATTGTTTCATAGAGAGAGTATTTTACCTAAAAATAGCAAAATATTCAAGGAAATGTAAGATTTTTAACAGAAACACAACTATAAGAAATAAAGGGAGTTAGGACAAAATAATAACATCCACATAAAAAAAATTATGAATAGAAATATATATATTTATATTTAATAAGTACCAAAAGCAGTAACACAATTTCTTCCACGTTTTTTAGAACGATATAAAGCCCAGTCAGCCTTATCAATGAGTTCTAAAGAACTTTTCCCGTCTTCAGAAAAACAAGAAATCCCAATGCTTACCGTAACGCGCGAAGGCGTATCATAAGCTTGAATTATAT
>JAOZRJ010000128.1:0-980 GCA_029931885.1 Candidatus Omnitrophota bacterium
CATGGTTTTATGGTAGAGAGTGAGAAAGAAGGCTTGTTAAATGATACTAAGGATGCGGCCCAAGAAGAGATTCTTGAAGAAAAGTCTTTCGATAATAGTCTCCTGGATGAGGAGGAGCTTATTGAACAAGACATTAAAAAAATAGATATTGACCGTATAAGATCTCCAATTTTAAAAAAGATCGTGATTGAAATGCGAGAAGAAAACAGAATATAAGTCTTTTAAGTTTTTGTAATAGGAATCAATTTTGGCTTTGAAGTAAGTATATTAAAGAATAAGGAGAGTAGATGTATACAGATTATTGGGGTTTAACGGAAAAGCCATTTGAAACTACTCCTGATCCAAAATTTGTTTATTATTCAAGGGAGCATGAAGAAGCCTTGATAAGATTGCTTTATACAGTTAAAGAGCAAAAAGGGGCTATGCTTTTAACAGGAGGATATGGATGCGGGAAGACAGTATTGAGCAGAGTTTTTCTAAATGAGCTGATGGGGCCTAGGTATGAGATTGCTCTTATTACAAATCCAAGATACAACGCTAAAGAGCTTATTGAGGAGATAATTTATCAACTAGGAGGAGAAGTAGGTAAGAATAAGTCTAAATGTGAACTTTTGCGGATATTTAATACTATGCTTTATACGAATCTGGAGAATAACAAAAATACAGTTATTATAATTGATGAGGCGCAAGCTATTGAAGATATTGAAACTTTTGAAGAACTAAGATTGTTGCTGAATTTTCAGCAAAATGATAGGTTTTTATTAACAATTATTTTTATTGGGCAGCCCGAGCTTAGAACAAAGTTAGAAGAGTTGCCTCAGTTAAAGCAGCGACTTGTTATTGCATATCATCTAAATGCTTTGGATAAGGAAGATGCAATTGGATATATCGATTATCGATTAAAAGTTGCAGGCGCACAACGTCCTATTTTTGATCGTAAGGCTGAACTTCTCATTTGCAAAGCCTCTTCCGGAATTCCT
>JAOZRJ010000128.1:990-5016 GCA_029931885.1 Candidatus Omnitrophota bacterium
ATCAATGGTATAGCGGATATGGCGCTTTTGATGGGTTATGCAAAGAATGTAAAAAAGATTAACGAGGAGATGGTAAAAGAAGTTGTGTTGCAGCTTAGTGTAGAGACTTCTTCATCTGAAAAATAAAAGTAGGAAGATTTATTTTTATTAAATAGGTTAGGATTAAAAGGAATTTTTATGGTACGTTTTATAGATCTTATAAAGCATAAGAAGCGGGAATCTGATAGAAAAGTTTCTTCTTTGCCTGAGGTCACTAAATCAAATCAAGGGGATTCTAAGGAGAATCGTCCTGCACAAACTAGCAGTACAAGCCAGAGAAGTGTTTCTATAAAAAAAACATTTGGTAGTGTATTTTTACGAAAGCTTTATCGTGATATGTTGCATTTAGCACGCGATATTATGGAAAAAGTAGAGGCTGGAGAAAAAATACCGGAGAAAGAAATTAGGAGTAAGATTTTAGATCTTGTCAATATCTTTGAAAAAGATCTTTATAATGTATTAATGCTTTTTTCCTATTTTTCTACGCCTGATAATTATCTTTTTGCCCATATGATAAATAACGCTATTTTATCAATAGGTTTTAGTACATATCTTGGAGCCTCAAAAAAAGAGATTGAGGCTTTGGGGTTTTACGGATTTTTGCATGATGTCGGAATGGCAGGAGTTCTTCATTTGTACGAAGAAGAAGGAGCATTAACTCCTGAAAAAATACAAATGATTACTCGGCATCCTTTTAAGTCAGTTGAGATTTTAAAAGGTATATTGTCAGAAAAAGAGTGTGACATTATTCTTGATGTTCATGAGAGAGAGAATGGGCAAGGATATCCAAGAAAAAAACATAGTAGTGAGATTTCTCCGTGGTCAAAGATTCTTTCTATTTGTGATATTTGGGAGGCGCTTACGCATCCTCGTAAATATAGAGATGGGCTCGGGCCTTTAGAGGCGATGAAAATTCTTCTCGGGATGAAGGATACTATTATTGATAAAGATATTCTTAATGAGTTTATTAAGTTTATCTCAGTATATCCGATAGGAGCAGTGGTTTATCTAAATACAAATGAAGTTGCTGTTATTATACGTAGTAATAAAATATCTTCGGCAACTCCGATTGTTAAGGTTTTGTTGGATTCTGAGAATTGTGCTGTGGAGAATCAAAGGATTGTTGATCTTTCGAAGAATCATCTGGTTCATATTAAGGGGTCTGTAGCGCGAAACAAAGAAAAAGAGATAATTAGATGGTTTATTCTTGAGCAAATGTTAGGGAGAGAAGAATAGTGGTAAAAGTTTGTGCCGGAAAGATATTGTTAATGCTTTTATGTTCTTTTTGTGTTTCCTATCAGGCATTTGCGCAAGATAACAGCGCTACTAGGGAGTTTTTAGTTCAGGAGATGGACAGAGGAGTATTACAGGAAAAAGTCACTTCCCCTCCTAGCGACAGAAAAAGTACTTATGACTTAGAAGAAGATCAGATTCAATCTCAGATGAATATCATAACGGGCGAGGAAGAAATAAGATATATTATTGTTCAAGGAGATATGTTGTCTATTTCTTTTTTTAATGGAAAGAAGAGAGAAAAATCTATTTATCAGGTTTCAGGGAGTGGAGAGATTTATCTTCCCGTTGTTGGAGCTGTGAAGGTATTAAAACTTAACAGAAAGCAAGCAAGAGAAAGAATAAGTGCTGTTTTAGGCGAATATATTAGAAACCCAGAAGTAGAAATTGGCATCAACATAGAGGGGCAGGTCGCTATTTTAGGGGAAGTTATTTATCCGGGAGTTTATGGTCTTCCTGCGAGAAGATTTACAGTAATGGAAGTACTTGCGAGAGCTAGCGGTCCAATAAAGGAGAGAGCAACTTTAAGAAGCGTTTTGTTGATTAGGGGTCCGGTAGATAACCCCACTATCTTAAGGCTAAATCTTAAGAAAATGTTAACGAAGGGGGACATGTCGGACAATCTTCTTGTAAAACCAGGAGATTTGGTTTATGTGCCTCAGTCGTTTATTAGCAATGTTGATGTATTCTTTAATAATATATATAAGTATGTTTTAAAATGGTATGGTTTCGGCGGGCAGGACATTATCGAAGGAGGCAGGGCATTATTGGATTCTGTTAAGCCTTTAAAAGAATAATAATTTTAGTTTTACTTGTATTGGTTTTCAATCAATGAATGATCAAGAAATATCACTTGTAGATTATTGGCGTATATTAAAGAAAAGAAAACGTATATTTTTCTATACGTTTATAATTATTTTTCTTGCCACCTATATATTTACTGAGAGACAAAAACCTGTTTATCAGGCTACTGTAGATATAAAGATTGAAAAAAGTGAAGAGGATCCGACAATGTGGGATCAATGGGGTGGCGATAATAACCTTACTACTGAAATTCAGATTATTAAAAGTTTGCCTATTATGCAGAATGTCGTCGAGAAGGTAGAAGCTTTACCGATAGATGAGGAAGCAAAAAAGAGCAGAGTTTATGGTATTGCGCGAAATTATCAGAATAGAGTAAAAGTCAAACAAATTCCCCAGACAGATATCGTCAGCATTACAACTTCTTCTACCGATCCTAAGAAAGCAGCTTTAATGGCAAACGCCATTGCTGATATTTATATGAAAGAAAGCGTTGAGGGCCGAAGGAGGCAGGCGAGGGCAATTATTCAATACGCTGACAAACAATTAAGTCTTTATAGAAAAATGATTGAGGAGCAAGAAATAAAGCTTCATAGATTTCAACATCACGAGAAAGTTTTTGAAGTAACTCCTGAGATAAAAAATACTTTGGATAGGATGACAGCAGATAATTTGTTTGAGTTTGAGAAAGACATGATGAGAATTCAGCCGCAAATAAGAAAACTTAAAGCGATTCTTAAGGCGCGGAAAAAGAGCAAAGTTTTAAGTTTTTTATCTGAAGAAAACTTAGCTAATAATTTTATGTTTATGGGTATGCGACGCAGAATTTTGGAGTTGGAATTTGAGAAGTTTTTATTGTTGATTGATTATACAAAAAAACATCCTTTAGTTGTGCAAAAGGATAATCGCATAAGAGATGTAAAAGGAAAGATTGTAAGCGGGATAAAAGACTCTGTAGATATTCATTTTGATATTGAAGCAGAGGAAGATTTTGCTTTTTTGATGAAGAAAATGTTTTTAGAAGACAGAGGTGAGGTTCTATATCGAATTATTAATAAATCTTATGGTGTTTCTGGTTCTTTGTCGTCTAATCAAAGGAAATATTTAGAGATTAAGCGTAATGTCGAAAGGACGTTATCTGCTTACGATGTTCTTTCTGTTAAAAAAGAAGAGGCTTTGTTGACCATAGCCAAAGAAGTCGCAAGTGTTACGGTAGTCTCACCGGCAGTTACTCCAAGGTCTCCGGTTAGCCCAGTAAAAAGAGTAAATTATCTCGTTGGCTCGGTTGCCGGGCTTTTACTAGGGCTTATGTTGGCTTTTGTTTCAGAAAGTATGGATGTATCAATTGCAAGTATTGAAGAGGTTGAGAAACATATCGGCCTTCCTATTCTGGGAATTATTCCGCATATAAAGCTTAGTGAATCTTTTAGGGACAAGACCTCCATAGATTCTTCGCAGGATCGAACATTGGTTCAAAGGGAAAGGATTATTTCAATATCAAGTCCTAATACAAGAGAGGCCGAAAGTTTTAAGACCGTTAGAACTAATTTGATGCAGGTTATGAATCTTTCAAATAGAAAGTCTATATTGTTTACAAGTTCAGATAAAGGGGAAGGAAAGACGACTACTATTATAAATACGGCTGTTTCTTTTGCTCAGATAGGGAAGAAGACCCTTCTCTTAGGGGCAAATTTAAGGAGACCAACAATATTTAAAATATTTGGAATTAATCGAGCGCCAGGTCTGACAGATGTAGTGATAGGGAAAGATTCATGGGAAGATGTAGTAAAATCTTCATCGGATATTTTAATGGGAGAAATTGGGGTAGATAATTTCCTACAGGTTCCTGGCATTGAGAATTTAAGCATTATGACATGCGGACAGAGTGTTAAT
>JAOZRJ010000129.1 GCA_029931885.1 Candidatus Omnitrophota bacterium
CTGCTGCCTTGGTTTTAGGAATAACATTATTAACCTTATCTCCACCCAAAAGTTCATAATAAATCTTCTTTACAATATCTGCCAACGATGTTGTTTTTCCGACAAGGCCGCTATCCATCAAATTCTCCTGCAGCTTTTCAGTATAGCGAAGCATCTCTGGACGAATAAAAACTTCTGAATCCTTATCTTTTGCCTCAAGAACCAAATATGCCTCATATGTTCCGGCAAAATGTTCATTTAAAACACGATCGGCAATTCTAATCGGATGATTTTTCTCAAACCACCTCACAGGATTATCATTAACTTGAATACGGGTTATCCCATATATAGAGAAACCTACCAAAACAATAGTAACAGCCAACACGGCTTTAAAATGATAAAGAGAAATCCGCCTCACAGAACTCAAGACTTTATCTAAAATAACGGACTTTCCTTCCCTTTTAGGTAAACTAAAACTCTTAAAATGCTTTACGTCCATAAGCATAATATACGCAGGAATAAGAATAATTGTTAGCACCCATGCGACTAAAACACCGATGGCGACAAAAATACCAAAGACCTGAACCGGAGGAATAGGAGAAAATGATAACGAAAAGAATCCAACGGCTGATGTTAAAGATGTAAAAAGCATCGGACTAAAAAGTTCTTCAAGTATAAAATTAATTGTTTTCTTTCGGTCATTATAGAGATGATACTTATCAAAAAACTCACTTAAGATATGAATTGAATCCAAAACCGCAATTGGCATCAAAAATATCGGAATCATTGAGCTCATAATATGAACAGGAAATCCAAAACCAATCAGCAATCCCATCGTTACAATAACTGTTGCGATAGCCACGATCATCGGAGCAATAATCAGTTGGATGGATTTAAAAAACATCCACATTAAAAGAAAAATAACAAGCCCTGCCAATGGAGCAGAAATAGCCATCTGCTTAAACATTTCGCTGCCAAACTGATCATTAGCAATAGGAAGCCCCGTAAAATGATATTTCTCTTCTCCAGGATATTTCTTTACGATTTCTTTGATTTTTTGAGAAATCTCAAAACTTAAATCCTTTCTTTCAATAGGGATGTAAAGAGCCAAAGCTTTCCCATCTTCAGATACCAGTGTCCCATGAAACATAGGGTGATCTTGCGCCTCATTCCTGATCAAAAAAGCCTCTTCGTCAGTACTCGGCGGCTCCTCCATCAACCAGTTAAATCGTACCTCTCCAATACCGCCTTGTTGAATATTATCTTTTGTTGAAAGTGAAATAACCTCGTTCGATATAACCCCATCGAGCTTTTGAATTTCTTTTGTTATATTAAAAACATTTGTTAAAGTTGATACATTAAAAACACCATTGGAATTATCTTTATTAATAACACCAATAACAATCAAATCATAAAGAACAAACTCTTCTTTCATCTCTTTATGAAAAACTCTTGCAGGGGCTTGCTGCGATAACATATTCTCAGGATCTGTATCAACCTTGATTTTTGTAAATTGCGCCAAAGAAAAAACAGCTAAAACAATTGTTGCTGTCATAATTATTTTGGGCTTTTGAATTGCATAACGTATAAATTTTTTAAGCATAGTTTAATCCATTTCTTTTTATTATTTATTAACCTTAGGGTGCGCGAGATCAATGATGTTCTCAACATCAATTTCAATAAGATACTTAGGCTGCTGCGGAAGTTGGGCCTCAAAATGTTTCTTTGACTTAGCTCCTTCATGAACACTTTTAGTTATTCTTTCAGTCATTCTCTTTAATATACGCTCTTCCCATTCAACAACTATATTATCTTTAATATCTTCCCTTAAAACAATCTTGGCAATTCCCTGAAGAGTAAATCCTATAAATTTATGTTCATCAATTGATGTGATGCTCACACGCGAATCTTTTTCTAAATTTCTGAATGTATTATTTTTATAAACATCAATAACAAAAACTTTTCCCTCTTTTTCTATGCCAACAATTCCTTTAGCAGAGCAATGAATCCTACTCTTAGAATCTAAAGTAGAGACGATGACAAAACTTTGACCTCCCAAAAAGCTAACAACATCCTCTGATAATTCCATTATTAATCCTCTATTCAGCTATTTTAAATTCTTCTTTGCCAACCCCGCATTCGGGACAGGTCCAGTCCTCCGGCAACTCTTCAAATGCTATATTATTATTTTCAGCAGGATCATAAATATAACCACAAATTAAACATTTATATTTTTTCATCTCTTTCTCCTCTTTTATTTAAATAACATTACAACTTTTTTTATTTTATTTCAACAGCTATCTTTTGCTTGAATGATACTACTTACGTATCATTTGTCAAGCCTTTTTTCATATTCAAAAGTATATTTGCTAAGTTTAAAAACCCAAATTCATAAAAAATACGAACTCTAACGTCCACGCCTTAAGGATTCAATTGACTTAACATACAATCTGCAATATGATGATTAAGGTTTTTAAAAACTACACTTCCTAAGTTTTAAAAAAATTTTATGAAAATCTTTAAAAAATTCCTCTTTTACCTTTTTACACTAATATATATCTTTTTCTGCCCGCTAATTATTTTGTATGCTTTAGGCATAACCATCAACCCTAAAACAGAAAAAATAATCAAAACAGGAATTATCTATCTCTCCAGCACGCCTCAAGGGGCAGCCGTCTACTTAAACGACAAACCTTTTCCAAGAAAAACCCCAACTGTTATCCGTGAGCTTTCTGCTGGACAATACACAATCAAGCTTACATATGACGGCTATAAACCTTTTGAGAAAACACTTACTGTCCATGAAGAAAAAGCTGCTGCCCTAGATCAAATTTTACTTATTCCAAACCAATGGAATAAGGCCGAACTAACAACTTTTGCAGTTGATCAACTTATACCTGTTGGAGAGACGCCTTTCTTCTTAATCCAGCAAGGCCCCCTCATCAAGGACCTCTTTATAGTTCATTCTAATCAGGGGATCAGTCAAGCGCTGCACTCAGAAACCGGAATGGCGGCTAAGGCTCCAGAGGCTATATCCCTTTTTAAATCTGAATCCATTTATCTAGAAGCAAACGTAAAGGAAATCTTTACCATAAAAAATAGTCCATTCCTTCTTCTTAAAGTATCAATGAACAAACAAGAATATTTCTTATGGCTTTCTCCTCTTGATCAAAGCTCAGAGCCTCTAAACATTACCGACCTTATTGTTCGAAAGCCTAATCAAGTTAGATGGCAGGCAGATGACGAGAATAACCTTTACTCTCTTTCATCTGGCATAGTTGATCAAATTAACGTCTCTAAAAAAGCTATTTTCCCAAAAATTGCAGAAAACGTACGCTCATATACAATTTTTAACAAAGAAATCTACGCCCTGACTAATGAAAACATTATTGAAAAATTAGACAACCAAGGTGAAGTTCAAAATAAAAACACAAGCAATCCATCAATTGTTAAATCCTTTTTTACAAAACAAGGTCCTATAGAATTTTACGTATTTCAAGATAATGTATTTCTATTCCTAGGGTCTCAAGGAGAATTATTTTCTAATCGCTCTCCATATGAAATTGTATCAAGCAATGTTGAAGATATTGTTACAGCTGATAATGATCAAAAAAGATTCTTGCTTTGGACAAAAAATAAAATCGGCATCCTTATCTTCTCTCTTCAAAAAAATGACACAGATATCTTTAATCAAGATGCATCTGTAAAATGGATTACAGAGTCTGGCACAAGCATCCAGCAAGCCTTTGAAGTTTCTGAAGGATCTCACGTTGTATATCTCGATAACAATACTATCTTCTTGCTCGAAACAGAAACTTTTGGTGATCGCGTTCAGGCAATAGTTGCTCGAGTCAAAGACGGAACAAATATTCATTATTCTGATGACGAGGGAAAACTTTACTATATTGACCCAAAAACATCTCTTTTAATGTCTATCGAAATTATTGCACCAAACCCTATTTTGCCTTTATCATTCTACGACGATATGGATAACCAACAGGAGCAACCAACACCATGATTTTTAATTTTTCCCGAGAAGGACTAAACAAAAATGACCAAAAAGTTCAAAGATTTCTCGAAATGGTTCCAGGACTTCTAAGTTGGACAATTCTTTTAGGTCTTATCGCCCTCTCAATTACTAAACCACTCCTGGCTGCTCTTTTTATTATTGCATTTGATCTTTTTTGGTTTCTAAGGCTTGTCTACATGACAATCTTTTTAATCCTTTCCTATTTTCGTCTCAGCATTGAAGATAATGTCGAGTGGATGAGTCGTGTAAATGCCGTTGACAACCTTGATCAAGTAATCAAAGAATTCCAAATTCCTAAAACATTAAAATTGAAACAACTATATTCAACGCGTATTCACCGCTCTGAACTTTTGCGTCTTAAAGAAAGCAACAATCTTCCTCCTCTGTCAAAAGACGTTGTTCATCTGGTTATTCTTCCGGTAGCAAAAGAATCCAAAGAAATCATTGAGCCAAGCATTGAAAGCCTTCGCAATCAAAAATTCTCACCAAAACAAATTGTCGTCATGATTGCTTTAGAGGATCGCGCTGATCAAAAAATCAAAAACAGCATCATGACTCTTAAAGATAAATACAAAGATGCTTTTATGGATTTTATGATTGTGCTTCATCCTTCTGATCTTCCTAGAGAAAAACGCGTCAAAGGAGCAAACGCAAGCTGGGCGGCAAAAAAAGCTAAAGAATATTTCCTGGAAAAATCAATCACTTTTGAAAACATTATTGTTTCATGTTTTGATTCTGACACAATTGTCGGACCGCAATATTTTGCCTGCTTAACATATTGTTTTCTGGTAACTCCTTTCCGTACGCGAGCTAGCTTTCAACCAATTCCTGTATATCATAATAATATTTGGGATGTTCCTGGTTTTGCACGCGTAATGGAAACGGGCTCTTCATTCTTTCAACTAATTGAATCAACTAATCCCGAGAAACTTGTTACCTTCTCAAGTCATAGCATGAGCTTTAAGGCGCTGGTAGACGTTGATTACTGGCCGGAAGATATGATCA
>JAOZRJ010000130.1 GCA_029931885.1 Candidatus Omnitrophota bacterium
AAATGGGAATATGTTGAAATACAAAATCAGCAAACAAATGAATCGCTTTCAAATCAAAACAACGATTCTGTTTACTGGCAAATGAAAATAACCTCAATTGTAATTTTTGAGAAAGAAAATGAAAAAGAATAAATTTAACTTAATTATACTACACATCATTCTTGGTCTCGGAATCTGCGGCTTTTATGCTCCGAATAATGGAGAATGTACAATCCTTACAGCCCTCGAAATTAATAATACAAAAAATCCTTTTAAACCTACTTTACCTATAATTGAAGAAATCATTGAAATATTGCCAGAACCTACTATTATAGAAATAGAAGAAGAGCCTGTTATTGAAGAAAAAATATTTATTCCGGTCAAAGAGGAAATAAAAATTCAGCCTCCGGAACTTAATATTTCTGGGCTTATTTGGAACACGAACCGTCCTCAAGCAATCATCAACGATCAAATCGTAACAATAGGGGACACGATTTCAAATTCTAAAATTACTAATATTCACAAAGACGGTGTTGAAATTATATACTCAGGGAAAAATTTCACAATTACCATTGGTCAAATATTGATTCAGCAAATATAAGCCTAAAGGGAGATCTTTTTTTAATGACTAAAAAAAATTTTAAAATTGTATTTTTATTAATGCTATTTACATCTTTTCTTTTTGTAAAAAATAGTTATTGTGATATATCTAAAACAGTTCCATACTTTTCTGAATACTCCAAGAGAATATCCATGGACTTTAAAGACGCCGATCTAAGAAGTTCTCTTCAAATATAGCTAATACAAAAATTACATTATATTTTGATAATGTTCCAGTTGAAGAAGCATTAGAAAGAATTTTATACGCCAACAACCTTATGTATGAAATGCAACCGGGAAGTGATATTTTTGTTATTAAAAAAATTAATCGCCCTATAAGAGAGGTAATAACCCGCGTCTACACCTTAAAACATGCCACAGTATCAAACGCCGAAATGCTAAAAACTCTTGAAGAAGGTGGAGGAGACTCATCGTCAGAATCAGAAGATAGCGGATCAGCTATGCCAAGTAGCTCTGGAGAAGAAGGCGAAGAAAGTGCAAGCGAAGGGATTCTCTCTGCAATTCAAAGCATTATATCGCAATTCGGCAATGCCCTAGAAGACCCAAGGACAAATAGTATTATAGTTACAGATGTTCCAAGTCAATTTCCAGTCATTGATAAAACTATCGCTAAGCTCGATGTTCCCGTTCCTCAAATTTTAATCGAAGTTGAAATGCTTGATATTTCGAAAAATACAGCCGATCTGCTTGGCGTAAAAATGGGCAGTACTTTACTATCATTTAGCGGCGCGCAAAGAGGAACTCTTTATCCATGGGATCAAAATAAAATTTTAAATTCTCAAAAATGGAGCTTTCCTGAAGGGGAAGAATACACTGCTGGAACCATTGACGCAACAGGGCTAACTGCTACTTTACAATTTTTAAAAACAATTACAGATACCAAAAATCTTGCAAATCCAAAAATTTTAACACTTAATAACCAAACTGCAACGATTGAAATCTCAACAAATGAAGCAATAGGTGTTGTCACTTCGACCGGAGGCTCAGAGGGAATTGTAACGCAAAACGTTGAAGCAGAACGTGTTCAAACCGGTGTTTTTCTAAGAGTAACGCCTCAAGCAAATGTTGAAACTGGCGAAATTACCATGGCCATCATCCCTAAAGTTATTGAAGCTCGAGCTGGGGGATCATTTGGCGGGCAAACTTTTAAAGACCCAGAAGAAAGAGGAACAAAATCTATCTTACGTGTTAAAAATGGAGAAACAATTTATCTTGGAGGATTAAAGAAAATAGACAATCAAAAAACAATCACTAAAGTTCCTGTCCTCGGAGATCTTCCTTTCATAGGTGGTGCATTTCGCCATACAGATAGCTCTGAAGAAGAAAGAGAGCTCATAATCTTTATAACTCCTCGCATTATTCCTGATCAATATCAGCTATCTCAAAATATTATTACACCTGATCAGACAAAACGCGAACAAAATTATCCTGTATCAAAGTTAAAACAAATCGAAAGAGCTTTATTAATTACTGAACAACAACAAAAACGTCAAAAATGAGCCGATTAAGATTAGGTGAAATTTTAATCCAGCAAGGATTAATTACAACTTCTCAGCTTGAAAAAGCTATCATCTTCCAAAAAGAAAACAAGGGACGTATTGGCGAAGTCCTTATCAAGCTAGGATTTGTCAAAGAAACTGATATTATTGAAGCTTTGGCAAAACAATTATCCGTTCCTCATATTTCCTACAAATCTGGACTTTTAAAACCAAAAAGCGCTAATCTTTTAGATTTAATACCACAAGAATTTGCGAGAAAAAACTTCGTACTTCCATTATCGCTAGATGGAAATACTTTAACTTGTGCCGTTTTTGATCCTCTTGACCTCGTCTTAACTGATAATCTACAAAAGATTTCAGGATATGATATAGACCTTGTTCTTGCAACAAAAAAAGATATCGCTCAATCTACAGAAGATTTTTATAGCAAAGAAGGTCGCTCATCTTTCAGTGAGGCTGTTGAGAATACGTATAAGGCTCCTGAACAGGAATCAACCCCTAAAAAAGAAAATAAAGATCAGCCTGAACTCAGTATCGACAAAATGATAGAACATGCAGGCGAAGCCCCCGTTATTAAACTTGTTGATTTAATTATCCGACAGGCTATTGATCAAAATGCAAGTGATATCCACATAGAATCATATGAAAAGAAAATTTCACTTCGTTATCGTATTGATGGCACGCTTCAGGAAATTCCTGCTCCTGCGCAACATTTACTTTTGCCGATTGTCTCCAGAATTAAAATTCTTGCCAAGCTCGATATCGCAGAAAAACGTCTTCCTCAAGATGGCGCGATTAGTGCAAGACTTGAAGACCGAACAGTTGATTTACGCGTTTCGACAGCACCAACAATTTGGGGAGAAAAAGTTGTCTTACGTATACTCGACAAAGGAGCCGTTAATCTCAATCTTCCATCTCTTGGCTTTGAAACATCTCAGATAGACCTTATTCGAAAAGCCATTAGGTCCCCCTACGGACTAGTTTTAGTTACCGGTCCCACAGGAAGTGGAAAATCAACAACGCTTTATTCTTGTCTTAGCGAAATTATTGATTCAACAAAGAATATTCTGACCGCCGAGGATCCAGTAGAATATCGTTTAAATGGCATAAATCAGATTCAAATCAAACCGGAAATTGGCCTAACGTTTGCTTCTGCATTACGTTCATTTTTAAGACAAGATCCTGATATTATTATGGTCGGCGAAATTCGAGACCTTGAAACTGCACAAATTTGTGTACGCGCAGCACTCACAGGACATCTAGTTTTAAGCACATTACACACCAATGACGCATCTTCAGCCATAACGCGTCTTGTCGACATTGGTATTCCGCCGTACTTGCTAACACCATCATTAACGCTCATTGTAGCTCAACGCCTTGCACGAAAGCTCTGTCCTTCCTGCAAAGAGGCCTATGAACCATCAGCTGAATTAATCGAGAAAATAAAAATTAAGTCGGATTTAGTCTACAGGCCTAAAGGATGTGAAAAATGCAACCAAAGTGGCTACAAAGGACGCGTAGCAATAAGCGAAGTTTTATCAATTGATGACAAAATTAAAGAAATCATAGGAAAAGGCTCCTCGTACGTCAAAATAAAAGAAGCAGCGGTGGAAAATGGAATGACCACCATTTTAGAAACAGGTATTAAAAAAACTGAAGAAGGGATAACAAGCGTTGACGAAGCTTTAAGCACAACATTGCTATAACTATAAATCAAACAATGAACACTTTCTTTTATACCGTTAAAAATTCAGATGGAAAAACAATTCAAGATACAGAGCGTGCTGATAACAAGGAAGCCTTGATTGTACAGCTTCAAAAAAAAGGTTATTTTGTTATCAGTATTGAGTCTCAAGATCAGAAAACCCCATCAAAATTCTTTATAAAAAAAACAAAAAGAACCGCACGTTTTAAACGTAAGAAAGTAACAACAGAAGACAAGCTTATGCTTGCCAGGCAACTTGCCGCCATGATTCAAGCTGGGGTCAATCTACTAAGGTCCCTTAATGTTATTATTTTACAAATTGAGAGCGAAAACCTTTACAAAATAATATCCCAAGTTCGCGACGATGTAGAACAGGGCCTTGCCTTAAGTGCTTCTTTAGCAAAATTCCCTAAAGAATTCGACACGCTCTGGACAAGCCTTATAGAGATCGGAGAGGCCTCAGGAACAATGCCTTTAGTTCTAGAAAAATTAGCTCAATACATTGAACGTAGTGAAAAATTCCGATCTGCCATTATTTCGGCTATTATTTATCCTGCGATTTTATTTTCCGTATCAATAGGAGCTATTCTTTTTTTCGCGCTCTTCATCGGTCCAAGATTTGAACAAATGTATGCCAGTCTCGATGCCACCTTGCCGCCACTAACCCAGGGAATGCTTTCACTGTTTTCTTTTATCAAATCAAAAATTATTCTGATTTTTATTGGAACATGTGTTATATTTGTAGTAGCGAAGAAGTATTTTAAAACGTCCTCGGGACGTTGGCAGTTAGAAGGTTTCCTTCTTAACGTGCCAACTCTAGGAGAGGTGATGAAGTTAATTATTGTGGAGAAATTTACTTCACAAATGGCGATATTAGTGCAAAGCGGCGTTCCGATTCTTTATGCGCTCGAAATTTGCGAAAAAATGATCGGAAGCACGATTTGCGAATCGATTATACGTGAGTTAAAAGACAAGGTCAAAGAAGGGCAGATGCTCTCAGAAGAAATGGTAAATGGAGAATTCTTCCCACCGATGGCCGCACAAATGGTTGCCATCGGCGAAGAGACCGGTGAGCTAGGAAAAATGCTAACTTACGTATCCGAATATTATCAACGCCATATCGAAACATTCACAGAACGTTTCGCGACAA
>JAOZRJ010000131.1 GCA_029931885.1 Candidatus Omnitrophota bacterium
ATTTAAGCTTAAGAAAAAGAAAGGAGGCGATTTGTATGCCAAGAGGAGATAGAACAGGACCTGCAGGAATGGGGTCAATGACAGGCCGGGGAATGGGGTATTGTGCTAGTTCCGGTGTTTCGGGTCAGGCAAATCCGTTAGGTAGACGAGGTTTTGCTATGCAGGGATATGGACGAGGCGCGGGAAGAGGACAAGGATTGGGCCGAGGCCGAAATTTTGGATGGTCAGGAGTCAGTCCTTATGCTTACGGTGTTTCATATGGTTCTGCAAAAGAAGAAGTCGACATGTTAAAAAATCAAGCTTCAGTCTTACAGAATGAAATGAATGCTATTAATTCTCGAGTAAAAGAATTAGAATCTAGTGCAAAACAACAAAAAGAAGAATAAGCATGGATGGAAAAGGAAAATAGATTTATAATCTATTTTCCTCTTCCACTAAGAATTTTAAAGGAGGTACTATTTGAAAGTCGCTATTTCAACAGATAATAATTTTGTATCTGCTCATTTTGGACGGTGTCCGTCCTTCACGATTGCAGATATTGACAATAATGAAGTTAGTAATAAAGAAATAATAGATAATCCAGGACATCATCCTGGTTTTTTACCAGAGTTTTTATCCGGTAAGGGAGTTAGTTGTATTATTGCGGGAGGAATGGGGGAACGTGCCAAGATGTTGTTTAATGAAAAAGGAATTCAGGTCGTTGTAGGTATTGAAGGTAAAATAGAAGAAGTGTTAAATAATTTTGCTCAAGGACAGTTAGAAGGAGGGTCAAATTCTTGTGTCCCTGAATCAGGTAAAGGATATGGCTTAGATAAAACTGTTTGTGATCATCAAGAAAAAGGAGATTCATGATGAAGATATGTATAACTTCTCAAGGAGAAGGCTTAGGTTCACAGGTAGACCCGCGTTTTGGCAGGTGCCAGTATTTTATTTTTGTCGATACTGATACTATGGAAGTTGAAGCTATCCAGAATCAAAATATTTCAGGTATGGGTGGCGTTGGTGTCCAGTCAGGACAACTTGTTGCAGAGAAGAAAGCAAAGGTTGTTATTACAGGAAGTGTTGGGCCAAATGCATCTCAAACATTACAGGCTGCAGGAGTTGATGTTATTCTTGATGTTTCTGGAAGTGTAAAGGATGCGATAGAAAAATTTAAAAATAATGAATTAAAGCCAACTAAAGGACCTAATGCTGAAGAAAAGTCAGGATTAAATTAATAAAAGTTTATTTTTTGGGAGGTGCAAGATGCCAGGTGGAGATAGAACTGGTCCAATGGGCCAAGGAAGGGGTTTAGGTAGAGGGAGTAGTTCCGGTTTCAGTGGGGGTTCCGAAGAATTTTGTGTTTGTCCAAGTTGCGGAGAGAAAATATCTCATCAGAGAGGATTTCCTTGCAACAATATGAATTGTCCTAAATGCGGAATAAAAATGGTAAGAAAATAATAGTGAGAAGTTTTTGAAAAGAGAAATTATAGAAAACTATAAAGAAGGTCTTGAGAGAATAAACCTTTTTAAAAGTTTTGGCTACGATACTGAGAAGGAAGCGGATTTCATCATCGAGAAATCTTTACCTGTAAATGGTGCGATATTAGATGTCGGAACAGGAAAAGGACGCTTTGCCTTAGTTTTGGCCAAGAGAGGATATTGTTTTACAACTGTTGATATTTCTGAGGATGAGCAGAAATATGCAAAGATGAATATAGAGTATTTTGGGCTGCAAAAACAAATTGATTTTAAGATTGGAAATGCCGAGAAATTAAGTTTTGAGAATAAAAGTTTTTCTGTAGTTTTTTCAGTTAATATGGTACATCATCTTTCAAAGCCATATAAGGTCGTAGATGAGTTGATACGAGTTGTTAATAAAAAAGGTAAGATAATCATAAGTGATTTTAGCAAGCAGGGATTTGATCTTGTGGAAAAGATTCATCGAAGTGAAGACCGGGAACATTTGAGAGGAAATACCACAATAGATGATTTAGAAAATTATTTTTTGAAAAAAAATATTGTAGTAAAAAGATACAGAACTATCTTTCAAGAGATAGTTATAGCATATTTTTTGTAATGAATTCATAAAAAGATTTTGGAGAATTTATGATTATTTCAATTGCTAGCGGAAAAGGCGGCACAGGAAAAACAACAGTTGCAACGAGTCTTGCGTTGTCACTTTCTAATGTACAAATTTTGGATTGCGATGTTGAAGAGCCTAACGCTCATATTTTTATAAAACCGAAAATTGACAATCAAGAAAAGGTTTTTATTCCTGTTCCCGAGATAGATGAGAGCCTTTGCAATCACTGCGGCAGGTGCCAGGAGGTATGCGCTTATAATGCTATAGCGGTTTTAAAAAGCAAAGTTTTAGTTTTTTCTGAGCTTTGTCATGGTTGCGGATCATGCAGTTTTTTTTGTGAGCAAAAAGCAATTAAGGAGATTGATAAAGAGGTTGGCATTGTTGAGTCTGGCAAGATTAATGATTTAGAATTTATTCACGGAAAACTCAATATCGGGCAAGTGATGGCACCGCCTGTTATTAGAGCGGTTAAAAAATATATTAATCCAAAGAAAACAACTATTATTGATGCTCCCCCTGGGACATCTTGCCCTGTTATTGAGTCTATAAAGATAAGTGATTATTGCATTCTTGTTACTGAGCCTACACCTTTTGGTTTAAATGATTTGATATTAGCTGTTGATGTTTTGCGTAAAGTAAATATTCCATTCGGTGTTGTTATTAACCGTTCTGATTTAGGTGATAATAAAACTGATGAATATTGTAGAGAACAAAATATTTCTATTTTGATGAGGATTCCTTTCGAAAGAAAAATAGCCGAGGGGTATTCTAAAGGGGATACAATAGTTAAAACATTGCCAGAATATAAAGAGAAATTTCAGCAGTTATTTAAAAAGATTAGTAAAAAATAATAATATTCATTTTAAGGGAGGATTTATGGAAAAGAAAACAGATGTTCTAGTCATCGGCGGTGGACCTGCAGGGATTGTGAGCGCTGTGACTGCAAAAAAATATTATCCTGATAAAGATATTGTAGTTATGAAGAGCATTGAAAATGGTGTTATTCCTTGTGGCATACCGTATATGTTTTCTAGTCTTAAGAATCCTGATGAAAATAAATTAGGAAATGCATCTTTAGAGAAAAATGGTATTAATGTTATTGTGGATGAAGCGATAAAAATAAATCGTGACCAAAAGATTTTGGTAACTAAAAAGGGTATAAAATATAAATATGAGAAATTAATAATGGCGCATGGATCGTCTCCTATTGTTCCTTCTTTGCCTGGAATTAATAAGGAGGGTGTTTATCCTATAGAAAAAGAGATGTTGTATTTAAAAAATATGGTAGGGAAAGTTAAGCATACAAAAAAAGTATTAATTATTGGAGGCGGGTTTATTGGCGTGGAATTTGCTGATGAACTTTCAAGACATGAAGGCAAGGAGGTAACTTTAGTTGAGATGCTTCCAACCATTCTAATTAATTCTTTTGATCCTGAGTTTTCAAAGATTGCAGATGATAAATTGAGAGAAAATGGTGTAAATATTATGACGGGAGTTCGTGTAGAAGAAATTTTAGGTGATACATGTGTTAAAAAAGTTCGTTTTTCTGACGGAAAAGAATTGGAATTTGATTGTGTTATTTTAGGTTTGGGAGCTATCCCTAGTACGTCTATAAGCATTGATCCTCAATTAGATTCACGAAAGGGCAAGGGTATTTGGGTTGATGAATATATGCGTACTAGTGATCCGGATATTTTTGCTGTTGGCGATTGCGCTGAAAAAAGAGATTTTTATACTCGCAGAAGCACTCCTGTCATGTTGGCTTCAACAGCAACAGCAGAAGCAAGGATTGCAGGTGCAAATCTTTATCAGTTAAAAGTTGTTCGAGAAAATAAGGGGACTATTGCGATTTATTCTACTTATATCGACGGTGTAGTTTTAGGATCGGCAGGGCTTACGGAAAATAGTGCTAAGAAAGAAGGTTTTGATATTGTTATTGGGCGATCTATGGGTATGGATAAACATCCTGCTTCTTTGCCGGGTGCTAGCAGTATTATGATTAAATTAATTTTTTCAACACAGTCTGGTATTATTTTGGGTGGTCAAATATCAGGAGGTATGTCATGCGGTGAAATGATAAATCTTATTGGGCTGGCTATTCAGAAAAGAATGTCTGCGACAGAACTTGAGACATTACAAATGGCAACACATCCATATTTAACAAGCACTCCTACAATGTATCCTGTTGTGTTGGCGGCTCAAGATGCAATAAACAAAGTATAAAATATAAGGTTTATATATGAAACAGATTATTGTTATAAGCGGAAAAGGTGGAACCGGAAAGACGGTTGTTACGGCTAGCTTTGCCGCATTAGCTGATAAGAAGATTATGGCAGATTGCGACGTAGATGCAGCGGATTTATATTTATTATTGCAGCCAAAGGTTCAACAGAGAAGTGAATTTAAAAGTGGATTCTCGGCCTTAATTAATAAAGAAATTTGTACTCAGTGTGGAAAGTGTCGGGAAGTTTGTCGCTTTGATGCAATTAACGAGAATTTTATTGTAGATCCCGTATCATGCGAAGGATGTTTTTTTTGCCATTATGCATGTCCAGCTGAAGCTATAGAGATGAAAGAAAATATTGCTGGAGAATGGTTTGTGTCAGATACTCGATTTGGTACAATGGTTCATGCTAAATTAGGAATTGCCGAGGAGAATTCTGGAAAGTTGGTTAGCTTGGTAAGAAATAAAGCTAAAGAACTTGCGGAAAAACAAAAAAGCGATTGGATTATTATTGATGGATCTCCGGGTATAGGATGCCCTGTTATTGCTTCTTTATCCGGAAGTGATTGCGCTGTTGTTGTAACTGAGCCGACATTGTCAGGATTTCATGACGCAGATAGAGTTATTAAGGTTGCAAAGCATTTTCAA
>JAOZRJ010000132.1 GCA_029931885.1 Candidatus Omnitrophota bacterium
GAAGGCGCAGAACGGAAAGTTTTTAGTGTTAAAAAATTAAAAAGCGGTGAAGAAAACATCCCTCAAGGATGGGAGGTTGTAGATATTGGCCCGCAAACGATAAAAAAGTACAGAGATATAATTCTTAAAGGTGAGGTTATTTTTAATAATGGCGCTATGGGCGTATTTGAACAAGGTTTTGATGAGGGAACATTAGGAGTCTATCAGGTAATGGCCGATGCAGCAAAATCCGGCGCTTATACCGGTCTAGGTGGCGGCGATACCGTTGCAGGAATTAAGTCTTTAGGCTTTTCTCTAGATCAATTTGGGCATGTTTTTCTTGCCGGGGGAGCGACGTTGGAATCTTTAGAATTAAAGAAACTGCCGGGAATTTTAGTTTTGAATGCAAAAGAGGATAAGTTCGCCAGCAGTTCGGCGATCATGGGTGATGCAAGTAAAGGCCAAGACCTTCCTATTAGTCAAGTTGTTGAAATTTTCAGAAGTAAGAAATTTAGCTCAAAGATAGAGGAGATAAAACAAAAGATGCTTGCTTTAAAAACAATGGATGACAGAAAACAAGAAGCCAAGGAGCTTAGCGAAGAGATTAACCAAATATCTAAAGAAATTAGATCTGTTATCGCATGGAACAGTGAGTTGCAATTTACTCTTACAAAAGGTGCGCCTATTGAGAGATATGATCTCATGAATCCTTTAGCAGCAATAGGCCTTGTTTTTGAATTTATTTATGCTACTAATAAATTTAAGGAAGGCCATCAAGAAAGAGCTATCAGAGAGTTTGAACGCATATTAAAAGTAATAAGGGTTGTGGAAAGAAGCGATATTGATGTAATCCCCACAAAGAAATCCATGAAGGACGGAAAAGAAAGAGACTATAAAGATTTGTTTGCTGAGGATGGATCTGCAAGTAGTTCACCTACGGCAACAGGGAAGCCAAGAGTTCTTTTGTTTGATGAGGAGCTCTCAAGCCGATTTTATAACAGAAGGTATTTAGAAGATGCTGGGTATGATGTTATTACAGTTGGAACTTTTGAAAAGGTGGCGGAAACTTTTACTAAAAAAAGAGAAGACTTTTCTTTAGCAATTATTGATGTAGGTTTTTCAGGAGGGGAAGCTACTCAAGCAGGCTTAGAATTAATAAATGAAATAAGAAAGAATGATAGTGATGTTCCGATTATAGCTGTTACTGAAGAAAATCTTGAACAGCTTCCAGCAAAACATAGCAGATCGGAATCACTAACTGAAATGATTAAAAGTTATAAAGATAATAGAATTGGTTTGTATAGCAAGTTTAATTTTGATACAGATGTTATTGTTGCTGCTAAAGAATTGGTCTCTGTTGGTGGTGCAAGTAGCTCGGTTAGTTCGCCTGTTGGTGGTATCAATTTGGATTCTAATTTGTTGGATTTGCAGATTAAGCGTGATGGGAATGGTATTCCATTACCTGTTGCCGATCAGCCATTGGAATTAATGAATATTGAAGGATTTTCATTTTATATTATGGGCATTACACCGATTACAAGTATGTTCTTGCTTTCAGGAATTCCTGAGTCTAACGAGAAGGATGTCGGAGTAGGGCAGAGTCAGTATTTACATGCGAAGTTGAGATATGAGCGATTTTTCGTAGATGAAGTTGAGCAAGTTAGTTTTTTAAATTAATAGAGGCCATGGAATGTAAAAAGCCCTCACATTTGTGAGGGCTTTTTTTTGGCTCGATTTCTCAAGTTATGATATAATGCTTCAACTATTAACTGTAATGTTGTTAACAATGGAAAAGATTAATATGAGCGAAAAATTGATTAGAGTTTACAAGAAGGTTGATGTGAGCCAGATTAAGGATCATGTTTTGGTCTGCGGAGATTTATCTGCGAATTGTTCAAAATGCAATGCCGTAGGCATTAAGACAAATTCTTCGAAGTGTCCGGAATGTTCAACAGATTTTAAATATTTAACATTTCGCAATATCAAAGGCAATATGCCAAAGGTTCACAAGCTGACTGAAGAGAGAAGCGATTTGGTTTGTATTGATTATGATGATTTTAAGCGTGCTACAGGTTCGTTAAAGATAGAAGGGTTGTTTAATGATTGATAAGAGGCGGCTTATTCGACTGACACAGAAAGTTATTAAGATTAATTCTGAAAATCCTCCAGGTAGAGAGCTAGAGTTATCTAAGGCTATTGAACAAGAAATGAAAGCATTAGGGCTTTCGGTTAGGTCTTATACTTTTACAAAAAAGCGTCCGAATATTGTAGCGACTTTAAAAGGTTCAGATCCAAAGCATTCTAAGAAAGCTATCTTGATTACTCCTCATTTTGATACAGTGCCGGCAGGAAAAGGCTGGAAGTTTGATCCTTTTGGAGGTCAGATAAAAAATGGACGTATTTATGGCCGCGGAACTTCAGATGATAAAGGAAATTTGGCTTGCGCTATGGAGGTGATGCGTAGCTTGGTGGAAGATAAAATAAAATTCCGTTATGACATTATTTTCGCTGCCACGGTTGACGAAGAAACTGGAAGCCATTGCGGAATTATTCCGTTACTTGAAAAAAATATTTTAAAACCAGAAGCTGCACTCGTGCTAGACTCTGATGAGTTTTATTCGATTATTGCCCAAAAGGGCTTGATTCATGCCCGTATTCAAATTTTTGGAAAGAAATCACACGGCGCGTATAATTGGCGCGGAATTAATGCTATTGAATTGGCTACACAAATCATACAAGCTTTAAAAGCTTATAAGTTTAAATATAAAAAGCATAAACTTTTGAGGCCTCCGACGGTAAATATCGGAACTATTACAGGTGGCGATAAAGTTAACATGGTGGCAGATTTTTGCGAGTTCACTCTTGATTTTCGTTTTTTACCCGGCACTAACCCCAAAAGTGCGTTAGCAGTGATACGAAAAATTATTGCAAAACATACAAAAGCGTTTAAGATATCTATTGATGACTTGCAGCATCCGTATGAGATTGACCGTAATCACCCCTTAGTTCATACTTATGTTAAGAGTTGCAGATCTATGAAGCA
The DNA here is from genome assembly GCA_029931885.1 of Candidatus Omnitrophota bacterium. The sequence continues at coordinate 3,023 of JAOZRJ010000132.1, forward strand.
GGAAACAATACTAAAGGGAAGTGAAGGAGCTACGGTTATTACTTTTTTTCAGAAGAAAAAGATTCCGGCTTTTGCGAGCGGGTATGGAAGTAGAGGAACAGCGCATACAACGGATGAATACGCTCATGTTAATAAGCTTTATAAAGGAGCACGTATTTTAGAAAAGTTTTTAAAGGATTTTGATAAAAGGTAAGTGAATATGAAAAAGATTTTGTTTATTAGTTTTTTATTATTGTTTGTTTGCACAAACGTTAATGCTCAGGACACTAAGGGCCTTACGTATGATTCTTTAAAGGGTGAGCAAATTGACTATCATGTTAGAAGTCTGGGTATGCACGCTGCTAATGCAATATTGACGTTTGAAGGCAAAGCAACGTTAGAAGGGAAAGAAGTCTATCTTATAACCTTTGAGGCCAAAGGGTCGAATTTTCTAGATAGTGAAAAGATTTATGCTGATTCTGAGACGCTTTATCCGATAAGGGTTGTGAGGGATCTAAATATTTTTGGAACAAAAGAAAAGATTGTTGAGAGTTATGATCAAAAAAAGTTTGTCGTAAATATTGAAAAGAAAGTAAAAGGAAAGAAACCCGAGAAAACAGTTATTCAGAAAAAAGGTAAGATTGACAATATCTATTGTTTTATTTATAGATTTCGGATAAACGGAAAATTTAAAATTGGAAATTCTATTAAAATGAATTTGCCGACTAAAGATGTTTCCGTTAAAATAGCTCAAAAGAAGAAAATGAAAGCAGCAGGGAAGGTTTATCCTGTGTATTATCTGCACACAGTCCCTTCTCAATACAAGCTTTGGCTTGAAGCGGACAATGTTAAAATTCCGATTCGCATTGATAAACCTGCAGCTATTGGTGGAACTTCTATGCGGATGGATAAATACAAAAGCCCTAAATAAGAAATAAATTATGAAAAGACCTGATGAAAAAGGACGTTTTGAAGAATTCGGAGGACGTTATGTGCCTGAAACACTAATGTCCCTTGTTATGGACTTGGAAAAAACATTTAATGCTCTTAGAGGTGATAAGAAATTTTTAGAAGAATTTCATTTCTATCTTCGAGAATATGCTGGACGCCCTACAAATTTATATTTTGCTTCAAGATTAACCAAGCATTTAAAAAAACTTAAAGTATATCTAAAACGTGAAGATTTATTGCATACCGGAGCGCACAAGATCAATAATACATTGGGTCAAATCATCGTCGCAAAACGTATGGGAAAGACGCGTATTATTGCAGAAACTGGTGCTGGTCAGCATGGAGTGGCAACGGCAACGGCTGCAGCACTTTTTGGGCTTAAGTGTGAAGTGTACATGGGGGCGCGAGATATCGAACGTCAGGCGTTAAATGTTTTTCGAATGAAACTTTTAGGTGCTAAGGTAATCCCTGTAACAAGCGGGTCAAAAACACTAAAAGATGCAATGAATGAAGCGATTCGTGATTGGGTTACGAATGTTAAGAATACATTTTATGTGATTGGTTCCGTTGCGGGTCCACATCCATATCCTTTAATGGTGAGAGAATTTCAAAAGGTAATTGGCTCGGAGGCCAAAAAACAATTTTTATCAAAAGAAAAGAAATTACCTGATTATCTTTTGGCTTGTGTTGGTGGCGGAAGCAATGCTATGGGTCTTTTTCATGAATTCTTTGATGATAAAAAAGTTAAAATGATAGGTGTAGAGGCAGCAGGGCTGGGCTTAAACACCAAGCATCATTCTGCTCCATTAGCAAAGGGAAGTATTGGTGTTTTGCATGGCAGTAAAAGTGATCTTTTGCAGAATAGCGACGGACAGATTGACATTCCGCATTCTATTGCCGCAGGATTGGATTATCCTGGTGTTGGACCAGAGCATTCATACTATAAAAAGATTGGTCGTGCAAAATATGTTTCTATTAATGAC
>JAOZRJ010000133.1 GCA_029931885.1 Candidatus Omnitrophota bacterium
ATCCTAAAAAAGCAATTTATCGGCAATTAGGTCGCTCAAAAGATGCAACGGTTTTATCTAAGGCTTTCGAAAAAAAGGTTGAATCGTATATAGATGAATCTTTGGATTTTATTGAGCTTCAAGGATGCGCAGTCCGCGTTCCTGTCTTAGAAATAAAAAATGGAAAGACTACCCTTGGAGGAAATAATGAAATTTGCTCCAAGGGTTTAGAGGCTTTCTTGCTTGGGTCAGATGAGATCCTTTTTATGGGAGCAACAGCCGGGCAAAAAATTATGGATGAAATTAAAAGAAACTCGTCTTCAGGAGACTTAACTCGGGCAGTTGTTTATGATGCCGTAGCGAGCGAAATGGCCGATGAAGCATTGACGTGGATGATGAATTATTTTCAAAGAGAGTTAGTCCGCGAAAACTTATTTCTAGATCAAAGACGATTTTCAGCAGGTTATGGAGATTTTTCCATTCAAAATCAAAAAATGGTTTGGGAACTTCTTGAGATGAAAAAAATAGGAGTCTCCCTGACAAATAATTTTGTGCTTACACCTGAAAAGTCTGTAACTGCTTTAACTGGAATACGAAAAAATCAAAAAGAATGAAATTATTAAATAATCTTATAAAAAAAAGAATTGTTTTTTTAGACGGAGCAACTGGTACCGAACTTCAGAAGCTTGGCATGCCGCAAGGCGCGTGCCCTGAAAATTGGTGCATAAAAAATCCAAATGTTATTTCTAAAGTTCATCAAAATTATCAGCAGGCTGGGTCAGATATTGTCTATACCTGTACCTTCGGCGCAAACCGTTACAAACTTTCTCAATATGGAATAAAAAACGTTAAAAAAATTAATCGCGATTTAGCGCATATTGCTAGAAAATCTGTTAGAACAAAAATACTTGTCGCTGGCGATGTAGGGCCAACAGGAAAATTTGTTGAACCTTTTGGACCTATTTCTTTTGAAAAAATGGTTTCAGTGTTTAAAGAACAGGTTTCAGGGCTTCTTGAAGGGGGAGTTGATCTCATAACTATCGAGACCATGATGGATATTCAAGAGGCACGGGCAGCTTTAATTGCAGCAAAAGAATTAACAAAAAAACCTGTCTTCGTTACCATGACTTTTGAGAAAGATGGACGTACTCTTAACGGTACAGATGCTATAACAGCTTTAGGGACGTTGCAAAGCTTGGGTGCGGATGCTGTTGGGTGCAATTGTTCCGCAGGACCTAAAGAAATGGTTGAATTTATTCGCGCAATGCACCCCTTTGCAAAGGTTCCGTTAATAGCAAAACCAAATGCAGGAATGCCAAGGCTTCTTAAGGGACAGACGGTTTTTACGATGAACCCAAAAGATTTCTCATCCGAAGGAAAAAAACTTGCTTTATCTGGCGTGTCTATTTTGGGTGGTTGCTGCGGAACGACTCCAGAACATATAAGAGAACTTTACAAAAAAACCTTTTCTTTAAAACCTCCTAAGCCAACTACAAAACCGATAACGCTTCTGACTTCTGCTCGAGGCCATGTGTCTTTTAAAAAGAAACAAAAACCTCTTATCATTGGAGAATGCATAAATCCTACAGGACGAAAAGTTTTCCGAGAAGAGTTACAAAAAAATAAAATAGGCCTTGTCCGTCAGTTTGCGCGTGAGCAAGAACAGTATAAAGCTGATCTTTTGGATGTTAATGTTGGGGCGCCTGGAGTAAATGAAGAGAAGCTTATTGTTGAGGTCATAAATCTTTTAAGCGTCAGCACTAAATGTCCTTTGGTTATTGATTCTTCAAAGATTAAGGCTGTGGAAAATGCTTTAAGGATTTATCCCGGAAGAGCCTTAATCAATTCAATATCAGGTGAAAAAGAAAAAATAAAGAAACTTTTATCAATTGCGGCCAAATACGGTGCGATGTTCATTTTGTTGCCTGTCGCAAAAGATGTTCCGCAAACATTCGTTAAGCGTAAACGTATTATTCTCGATATTTTTAAAAAAGCTAAAATCTTCGGATTTTCAAAATCTGATATTGTCGTTGATGGTCTTGTGATGGCTGTTTCTTCGTTGCCGAATGCCGGTGTCGAAACGCTTAAAACGATATCTTGGTGTGCCGAAAAATTTGGCGTAGCTTCTGTTGTTGGATTATCGAATGTTTCATTCGGCATGCCACACCGAGAACTTATCAATTCAACATTTTATTTCTTACTTGAAAAACAAGGGTTATCTACTGTTATTGCAAATCCGATGAAATTAAAGCGAAAACATTCAAAAAAAGCTGAAAAACTTTTACTCGGAAAAGACAAGGATGCTCTTGAATTTATTGGTTATTATTCCAATAAAAAACTTATGCCTTTAAAAATTAAAAAAGAAAAAGATATCCCGCTTGATAAAAAAATCTATCAAGCAGTTTTAGAAGGCAACAGGGAAGAAATTAAAGGATTTGTTCATAGTTTTTATCATGACGGCTGTGCTGCTGAAAAAATTGTGCAGGAGTTGATGATTCCTGCCATTAATAAAGTCGGAGAGTTGTTTGACCAAAAAAAATATTTTTTACCGCAGCTTGTCTCGAGTGCTGAAACAATGAAAATCGCTTTTGAATACCTTGAGCCCATGCTTAAAGAAAAGAATATCAAGGATATAAAAAAGACTATTGTAATTCTTGCAACTGTTAAGGGCGACATTCATGATATTGGGAAAAATATTGTAGCATTGATGCTGCGAAATCATGGATTTAACGTTATTGACCTTGGGAAAAATGTTTCATCAGAAAGAATAGTTGCAGAAATAAAACGTCACAAAAGCTCAATTGTAGGACTTTCAGCTTTAATGACGACAACAATGATCAATATGAAAGATGTTGTCCAAAAAGCTCGAACGCAAGGCCTTAATTGTCGTTTTATGGTGGGTGGTGCAGTTGTGACGCGTTCTTATGCTAAAATTTTAGGCGCAGCGTATTCAAAAGACGGTGTTGAAGCGGTTCGCGTAGCAAAAGAGCTCACACATTAAAAAATCTGTTTTTAAAGATAAAACATTTTCGTTTTCTTGGGCTTATGCTACAATAAAGCCCATTATTTAATTTTAGGAGGTTAAAATGGAAACATATATTTCATTGTCCAAGGATTGGACGCCTGAGCAAAAAGAAATCTGGAAAGTAATAGAAGCACATTGGGACTGCCTGGTAAAGGGAAAGGCAGATCAACTTAAAAAATATATTCACCCCGACTTTGTAGGATTTGGTCACGAAAGCCCGTATCCTGTTGATCAGGGTTGGCTTTTGCATTGGGTTGACTTTTGGTCAAAAAGCACAAAGTTTCTTATTCATGCGCTAAAGCCTCAACATATAGTTATTCACGATGATATTGCAATAGTTCAATACTGTCTTTTTACTATCACTAAAAATGATGTAAGCGCTGCAAATAGTTCCATACGTCGTTATACGATGACCTGGAAAAAAGAAAATAATCAATGGCAAGTAATCGCAAGCCATAATAATCTCCAGGACGCCCATTAATCGTATGGATAAAAACCAATTGTTACCGGAAGAGCTTATCGCTCTTGGGGGTAAAAAACGCATTTTACTGCATTGTTGCTGTGCTCCATGCTCTGGAGAAATTATCAGCACGCTTATTGCATCTGAAATCAATCCAACCATATTTTTCTATAACCCTAATATTCATCCCAAATCCGAATATTTATACCGCAAGAACGAGATCATGAAATATGCTCAAAAACAAAATATCACTTTTGCTGACGTCGATTATGATGCTCCTATTTGGTTGAAAAAAGTTGAAGGATTGGCTCAAGAGGAAGAAGGGGGAGAAAGATGTAGCATTTGCTTTGATGTAAGAATGAACGCTTGCGCTAAATACGCACACGAAAACAATTTCTCTATTTTTTCAAGCACCCTAGGTATTTCTAGATGGAAAAATTTTGAACATGTAACTGCGGCAGGTGTTACAGCTGCAAATCAATATTCTGACCTTGTATATTGGGATTATAATTGGAGAAAAAAAGGCGGACAAAAACGCATGCATGAAATTACAAAAAAAGAAAATTTTTACCGCCAGAAATATTGCGGCTGTATTTTTTCTTTAAGAGATACAAATAAAAAACGGTTAGAAAATGGTCGAGAGAAAGCAACATTTAAATGAAAAAAATAACAAGTCCTTATGCCTTAAAGAGAAACTCAAGAATTCATGGTTCGGGTATCTTTGCTAAAAAAAATATCTCAAAAGGAACAAAGGTAATCGAGTATGTCGGAGAAAAAATAACTAAGGCTGTTTCCCGTGATCGAGGCCATGAACTTCTTGAAAAGCATAAAAAGAATAAAAAATATGGAGCAGTCTATCTTTTTGAATTAAACAAAAAACAGGATATTGATGGTGACGTTCCATATAATACTGCAAAATATATTAACCATGCATGTAACCCGAACTGCGAAGCATATCTTTCTCGGGGTCATATTTGGATTATTTCCTTAAAAGAGATTAAAAAAGGCGACGAAATAACATATAATTACGGATATGATTTTGAAGATTACAAGCACCATAAGTGCTATTGTCGATCGCATAATTGTATCGGTTATATTTTGGCAAAAGAGCATTGGCCGAAATTAAAAAAACTTAAAGCTCGAAAAAGAAAAAAGTAAATGCGAAAATTATCTCATCAAGAAATTCTTCAAAGGCAGTCTAAAAAAATTAAAAATAAAAAATTACCATTTTGCGCTGTTTTAAATAATATTAGAAGTCTTTATAATGTCGGTTCTATTTTTCGCACAGCAGATGGGGCAGGTCTTGAAAAATTATGGCTTTGTGGAATTACCGGACAGCCTCCTAATACTATGATTTCAAAAACAGCCCTTGGGGCGCAAGAATCTGTTGATTGGGAATATCAAGAAAATGCTGTCAAAGTCATTCGAGACCTGAAAAAGAAAGC
>JAOZRJ010000134.1:0-265 GCA_029931885.1 Candidatus Omnitrophota bacterium
TCTCATTAAGAAAATTAGCCCCGATACCATACACGGTTTCTGTCGGAAAAATAACAAGGCCTCCGGAACGAATTGCTTCACTTGCTTGAGCAATTTTTTTTGAATCAATTTGTTTTAGGTCAATCTCAATTTTTTTAGTGTTCATAAAACAATTTTTATTTTCTTAATTTTCTCAGCTTGTAATTTTTTATATTTTTTTAGCTTAGCATTAAGTGCTTTATCATTTAATGCTAAGATCTTCATAGATAAATATGCAGCATTTTTC
>JAOZRJ010000134.1:275-4896 GCA_029931885.1 Candidatus Omnitrophota bacterium
ATCGCAACCGTTGCAACAGGAACTCCTGGCGGCATCTGAACCGTTGACAACAAGGAATCCATACCATTAAGAGACGATGTTTCAATCGGGATCCCGATAACAGGAATTGATGTGTGACCGGCAATCACTCCAGCTAAAGCAGCTGCGCCACCGGCTGCAGCAATCGCAATCTTAACGCCCCTTTTTTCAAGATCGCATGCATATTTTGCAGTTTCATCTGGTGTCCGATGTGCCGACAAAACGCGGACCTCAAAAGAAATCTTAAATTCTTTTAAAATCTTGGCTGTTTCTGTTATGGTTGGCCAATCCGATTGACTACCCATAACAATAATTACTTTAGGATTTTTCATAAATCGCCTTCCTTATTTTTAATTAAACTTTATTGAACAATTTTCTGTTGATATTTTAACGCTTTTGCACCAATGTCTCTTCTAAAGAAACATCCATCAAATTGAATCTTCTCTACTGCATTATAAGCGCTCTGCATGGCTTGTTCAATGTTTTCACCAAGGCTTGTCACCCCTAAAACACGCCCACCAGAAGTTACGATCTTCTGATCTTGTTTTTTTGTTCCGGCATGAAAAACAACCGTATCAGAATCTTGATTTACACTTTCAAGCCCTTCAATTACCTTTTCTTTTTCATAAGAGCCAGGATATCCCCTAGAGCTCATGACAACACATACACAAACCCTTTTATCCCATTCAAGACGAAAACTATTTAAAGATCCATCGCAAGACGCAAGAAAAATATCAATCAAATCCGTTTTTAATCTCGGCAAAATAGCCTGTGTTTCCGGATCACCAAAACGTACATTAAATTCTAAAACTTTTGGCCCTTCAGCTGTCATCATTACTCCTGCATACAAAACACCCTTGAAAGGCATTCCTTCTTCTTGCATTCCATGAATCGTTGGACCAATTATATTTAACGCAATATTAGCTAACTTATCTTTTGTAATCACAGGGGCCGGAGAATATGCACCCATTCCACCTGTATTTGGCCCTAAGTCATCATCAAAAATTCTTTTATGATCTTGTGATGAATCCAAAATCGCAAATTGTCGCCCGTCACTAATAGCTAAAATAGATGCCTCCTCGCCTATGAGACAATCTTCAATAATAACGCGATTTCCTGCATCTTGAAAAATTTTCGCAAGCATTATCTCTTCAAGAGCTTTCTCTGCTTCTTCTTTGACTTGGCAAATCATAACGCCTTTTCCAGCTGCAAGCCCATCGGCCTTAATAACAACAGGAAAAACTTTATTTTGTAAGAATTCCTTTGCAGGCTCTAAATTATCAAAACTTTTAAAATTTGCCGTAGGAATATTATGGCGTTGCATGAATTCCTTTGCAAAAACCTTACTTCCCTCAAGCTGAGCAGCCATTTTTGTCGGTCCAAAAACTCTTAAACCTTTTTTCTCAAACTCATCAACAATTCCTAAAACTAATGGCACTTCAGGTCCGACGACAGTTAAATTAATTTCTTTCTTGTTTGCAAAATCACAAAGACTATCAATATCTTCAGCCCTTATATCCACACACTCTGCAACTCCCTGAATACCACCATTACCTGGCGCACAATAAATCTTTTTTACCTTTGGGCTTTGCTTTAACTTCCATGCTAAAGCATGCTCTCGTCCACCAGATCCAATAATCAAAATGTTCATAAAATAATCTTCTTTTTAGAATGATTAATAATTTTTCCGATTTCCCATGATCGTATCTTTTCTTTGGACAAAAATTTCATAACTGATAAAACATCCTTTTTAGAAACAACTAAAACTAAGCCTATCCCCATATTAAATGTCGTAAACATTTCTTTATCAGAAATTTTAGCACTATCTTGAATAATTTTAAAAATCTTAGGAATAGGCCAACTCCCTTTACGAATCTTAAAACATTTTCCTTTTGGCAAAATTTTCGTAAGCTTTTCATAAAAAGCCCCGCCTGTAATATGAGCAATTCCTTTTATGCGATACTTTTCAATAAGCTTTAAAATAGGTTTAACATAAATTTTTGTCGGCTTTAAAAGCTCCTGGCTTAAACTTTTTTGCTCTTGAACAGAAAAAACCTTTCGAACTAAAGAAAAACCGTTAGAATGGAGACCATTAGAAGCAAGACCAATAACTACATCTCCATTGTTTATCTTAGCTCCATCAATCATTTTGCTTTTTTCGACAACACCTACGGCAAATCCGGCTAGATCATAATCATCAGTTTTATAAATTCCAGGCATCTCTGCTGTTTCTCCTCCAATAAGGCTGCATCCGGAATCTTTACATCCAACAGAAATCCCTTTAACCACTTTCCTTAGAGTCAAAGGGTTAAGTTTCCCACAAGCAATATAATCAAGAAAAAACAGAGGCTTAGCACCTACGCAAAGAATATCATTAACATTCATCGCAACAAGATCAATACCAATCGTATCGTGCTTATTAGCAAGATTTCCAATCATCAGCTTTGTTCCAACGCCATCTGTCGACGAAACCAAAACAGGATTTCGATATTTCTTATTATCAAACGCAAAAAGGCTCCCAAAGCTTCCTTTTTTCTTAATTACCGATGACGTCAAAGTTGATTTTGTAAATCCTGAAATCGAATTAACAAAAATATTAGCTTTTTTAATATCTACACCACTTTGTTTGTAGGTAACTTTTTTCATGTTTTCAATCCTTACAATAAATTTTCTTTTATATAATTAACACCGTTTTGAAAAACTCTTGCTCCGTCACCATATCGACTCTTTGCCTTAAGCCTCGTCCAAAAAGGATGTTGAGTAAAAAAGAAATGTCTCTCTGGATGCGGCATTAATCCTAAAACTCGACCGGTTGGATCTGTGATTCCGGCAATATCATCTTGAGACCCATTCGGGTTATCTGGATAAATAGCCTTTTTTCCATCCTGCGCACAATAACGAAATACAACTTGCCTATTATTTTGAACTTGCTTTAAAATCTTCTTATCTTTGCAAACAAACTTTCCTTCTCCATGCGCAACTGGAAAATAAACCATTGTTTGCATATCTTTAGTCCACGCGCAATTACCTTCAACTTGTAAAAATGTCCATCGATCTTCAAACTTTCCTGAATCATTTGTCATCAAGGTTACTTGTTGTGAAGAATCTTTGCTTACCTTTGAAGAAATATTTCCAGGCAAAATGCCGGCCTTGACTAAAATCTGAAAACCATTACAAATACCAATAATAAGCTTTCCATTACGAACAAATTTTTCTAAATCTTCTTTAAGTTTTATACGAAGTTCATTAGCTAAAATACGTCCGGCAGCGATATCATCGCCATAAGAAAAACCACCAGGAATCGCTAGAATATGATAATTATCTAACTTGCATTCTTTGCTAAAAAGCTTATTGATATGAACAAGATCAACATCCGCTCCACAATCTTGAAATGCAAAGACAGTTTCTTTATCACAATTAGTTCCTGCTGTTCTTAAAACAATAACTTTAACTTTTTTTGCCATCTTTTTTCTTCTTTTTCGAATAAAAATTCTTTATCTCTTTTAAGACCTCTTCCGGCGTCTCAACAATCTTAAAAATATCAAAATCTTTTTTACTAATACATCTATGTTTCGCGACTGATTCATTTAACCAATCAACCATGCCCTTCCAGAATTCTTTTCCTACTAAAATAACAGGAAACCCCGGCATACGGCAAGTTTGGATAAGTGTAATACTTTCAAAAAATTCATCCAATGTTCCAAAGCCTCCCGGAAAAATAACAAATGCTTTTGCATATTTTAAAAACATAAACTTTCGGCAAAAGAAATAATGAAAATCTATTAAAAGAGAAATATATTGATTTGGAACCTGCTCAAAAGGAAGCTCAATGTTAAGCCCGACAGATTCTGTTTTTCCTCTCATCGCACCCTTATTCGCAGCCTCCATAATTCCTGGCCCGCCACCTGTAATAACAGAATAACCTTCTTTTCCCAGCATATAAGCTGTTTTTTCTGCAAGCTTATACATCTTATGAGTCTTTTTAAGACGTGCAGATCCAAAAATAGTTATAGCATCTCCGATTTTAGATAACATATCGAACCCGTCTACAAACTCCGACATAATCCTAAAAACACGCCAAGGATCTTCCATTGTACTAATATCCTGTTGCATTTTTCTTCGATTCTTCATCTTTTACCACCTTAAAGTTTTTTGCCAAGCTTGTTTTAAAGAGTGAATATCAGACTTAATGCAAATTTCGTCGTCAATTCCATAAACCGTTAATTCTTTTTCTTGTTTAACTCGACCTATAATCTCAAGAGTCACGTTCTTAAAAAGTTTCTCAAATTCATCTTGCTTATCCGGCGAAACCTCAAGAATTATTCTTGAATTAGACTCAGAGAAAAGAATTGTATCATTGCGTCTTTCTTTTGATAAAAAAGGAATTTTATTCGCAAAAATGGCAGCTCCAAAACCTCCGCTAAAAGCCATTTCCGCAACGGCAACAGCAATACCTCCTTCAGAGCAATCATGAGCAGAACGAATAAATCCTTTCTGAATAGCTTTCTCAACAGCAGAAAAATTCTTTAACCCTTTTTTAATATTAACTTTCGGAACACTCATACCCAGATGCCCTAAAGTATCAAAATAAATTGAACCTCCC
>JAOZRJ010000135.1 GCA_029931885.1 Candidatus Omnitrophota bacterium
TCAGCTTACCGTGCAACCCGAATAAAGTATAAAAAGCACGGATTGGAATTTTGGGCAAAAAACCAACAATTTTCTTTACCGGTTTTATCTTCTGACATTATTTATGATGCGCTGGCTACTATATCGATTGCACGTATATTTAAAATTTCTTTTGCTAAAATAAAAAAAGTATTAGCGAAAAAGTTGCCTTTGAGGGGGCGGCAAAGGATTTATAAAATTTCTCGATATTGGATTATTGATGATACATATAATGCAAATGAGGTCTCCGTAAAATCTGCGCTAGATACATTAAGAAATTTTCCTAGTACTGGTAAAAAAGTTTTTATTTTTGGTGATATGTTAGAGCTTGGAAAACATTCAATGCAGGCGCATAAAAATGTAGGGTGTCATGCTCTAGAATCAAAGGTAGCTCTTTTAGTAACAGTTGGGAAGAAGTCAAAGTTCTCTAGTATAGAATTTCAACAGAAAAAAAGTCATGCTTTTCATTGTGCAAATGTTTTGGAGGCTTATCACAAGGTAAAGCTATTTCTATCCCCAGGTGATGTCTTGCTTGTAAAAGGGTCAAGGGCTATGGAGATGGAACGAATTATTGAGCTGCTGCGCGGTAAAATCTAATTCAAACTAACTCTTTTATTTTCCATCAGGTTATATATAATAAGATTAATACTAATATATTAAGGGGTTTTATATGTTATATTTTTTATCCACTCTCCGAGATTCTTTTTCTGGTCTTAATATTCTCCGTTATATTACTTTTCGAGCTGGTGCAGCAGCTATCACGTCTTTTGTCTTGTGTGTTATTTTAGGCCCCATTCTCATTAAGAAATTTAAGAAAGATCATATTAGCGCAGATATTGACCGAGATCATTGTGCAGAACTTTCAAAGGTTCAGCATTACAAAGAAGGAACGCCCACGATGGGAGGGGTTTTTATCATTGCGAGCATTCTAATTTCTGTTTTGCTTTGGGGAAATTTGAGCAATCAGTACGTTTTAGTAACGTTTGCAGGATGTCTTTGGCTGGCCATTCTAGGTTTTGTTGATGATTACTTAAAGCTTGCTAAAGGAAAAAGTCGAGGCCTTAACGCAAAAACAAAACTATTTTGGCAATCACTTGCAGGATGTCTTGTTGGATATTTCATTTTTATTCATCCCGATATATCTACGAATTTGAATATTCCGTTTTTTAAGTCAGCGATTTTTCAAATGGGAATTTTTTATATTCCGTTCGCAGTAATAATTATTGTTGGTACATCAAATGCCGTTAATCTTACCGATGGATTAGATGGATTGGCAATCGGGTGTGTTTTAATCGTTGCCATGGGCTTGGGTGCGCTAAGCTATATTTCTGGACATTTGAATTTTTCTGAATATTTATTTTTACCGTATGTTCCCGGCGGTGGTGAGTTAGCAATTTTTTGTGCAGCAATCATAGGGGCAAGTTTGGGATTTTTGTGGTTTAATTGTTACCCTGCATCGATCTTTATGGGAGATACCGGGTCATTGGCGCTTGGTGGCACCCTTGGTTTGATAGCAATTTTTATTAAGAAAGAACTTTTACTGGTGATCCTAGGAGGAATTTTTGTTCTAGAGGCACTGTCGGTTATCTTGCAAGTGAGTTCGTTTAAATTACGAAAAAAGAGGATGTTTAAGATCGCACCTTTTCACCATCATCTGCAATTGTCCGGATGGGATGAATCCAAAATTATTATACGATTTTGGATTATTGCGATTATTCTAGCCTTTTTAACGCTAACAACTCTAAAAATTCGGTAATAATTAGTGGAAATAAAAAATAAAAAAGGAACTGTTATCGGATTTGGTTGTAGCGGTGTCGCGATTTCAAAATTGATATTACAACTCGAGGGAAGAGTAAAGGTTTCTGATTTGGGATCAGAGGAATTTATAAACAAGACTTTAGAGCGATCTGGCCTAAAAGGAAGTGTTGAGTTCGAGTCAGGAAGGCACACGGAATCATTTTTTAAAGATAGTGATTTTTTTGTTGTGAGCCCTGGGGTGAGATTCGATGCTCCGATTATTCAATGGGCAAAAAATAAAAATATCCCAATTTTTGGAGAAGTAGAGTTTGCTTGGAATTTTTGTAAGAATCCAATTATTGCAATAACCGGCAGCAATGGAAAAACCACAGTTTCTACGCTTATTGCAGATATCTTGACGCAAGGCGGAAAGAAAACGTGTTTATGTGGAAATATTGGGTCGCCTTTTTCTCAACATGTTTTAGGCTTGGAAGAAGGAGTGATCGTTGTCTTAGAAGTAAGCTCTTTTCAGTTGGAGTCAGTAAATAAATTTTGTCCAGATGTTGCAGTATTCTTAAATTGTACGCAAAATCATCTTGATAGGCATAAAGATATGGATGATTATTTTCAAGCGAAATCAAGAATTTTTTTAAATCAGAAAGAAAAAGATTGCGCCATTTTTAATTTTAAAGATTCTAGGATGCAATCTATCATTCCAAAAATAAAATCAAAGGTTTTATATTTTAATGATTCTAAAAGCGAGGATGAACATCCAGCAGAAAATCCAAACTTTTTAGCCGCAAGATGCGTTGGAAAAGTTTTCGGAATTTCTGATGAGGTTATTAATAAAGTTTTTGAAAACTTTAAAGGTGTTTCGCATCGCATGGAACTGGTGAGATCGATTAATGATATTGATTTTATTAATGATTCTAAAGCCACGACCGCAGAGGCGGGACGTTGGGCCTTAGAGCGTGTTAATAAGCCTGTTTTGATGATTTGTGGTGGGAGAGATAAGCATATTGATTTTTCTGTTCTACAGGATGTTATTAAAAACAAAGTAAAAGAAATGATTGTTATCGGCGAAGCAAAAGAGAAAATCAAAAGCGTGTTTAGGGATTTGATTCCTGTAAATGAGCAAGCATCGCTTAGGGATGCGGTTTTTTATGCTAGGAGTAGAGCCAAGAAAGGAGATTGCGTTCTTTTGTCACCTATGTGCACAAGCTTTGATATGTTTTTAAATTTTGAAGAACGCGGTGATGCTTTCAAAAGCATCGTAAATGATTTATAAGAATGCGTGATTTAAGAATTTCTATTACAATTATTATGACAATTTTAATTTGCTTGGGAGTTGTCATGATTTTTAGCTCAAGCGGAATTTATGCGCTTGAAGGACTTGGGTCCAGTTCGTATTTTTTGCAGAGACATCTGATGTATTTAGCTGTAGGCTTTGTAGCTATGTTTTTTGTCATGATGATTGATTATCGTGTTCTGGCAAGATATTCGAAGCCGATTTTATTGTTTGCGATTGGATTGCTTACACTTGTTTTAATTCCTAGGATAGGCAAAGAAGTTTATGGAGCTCGCAGATGGCTCAATGTTTTCGGAATAGGATTTCAACCGTCGGAATTTGCAAAATTAGCAATTTTAATTTATGTTTCTGATTTTTTGGCGCGGAAAGGAAAAGATGTAAAGAATTTCTTTGTTGGATTTATCCCCATGATTTGCGTTTTGGGAGTTATTTGTTTTTTAATTTTAAAGCAGCCAGACTTAGGGACAACAGTATTAATTTCTTTTATTGTTTTTGTTTTGCTTTTTGTTGCAGGTACTCGTCTTAGTTATCTGGTTCTTATAGGGACCTTGAGTCTGCCGATTGTTTATTTTTTGATAATTTTGGTTCCATACCGATTAAGGCGCATTCAGGCATTTTTAGATCCGTGGAGCGATCGGTATGGTTCGGGATTTCAGTTAGTGCAGTCGCAAATTGCATTAGGATCCGGAGGACTTTTCGGTGTCGGGCTGGGAAAAAGTATTCAGAAGCTTTTTTATCTTCCTGCAGCACATACAGATTTTATTTTTTCAATTATCGGTGAAGAATTGGGGCTTGTCGGGACGATTGCTGTTGTTGTTTTATTTGTTTTATTTATTTGGCAAGGAGCAAGAATAGCAAAGCGTACTGAAGATCCTTTCGGCTATTTTTTGGCAATTGGCATTGTTGCAATGATTGGTTTTCAGGCAATTGTAAATATTGGTGTCAGCATTGGTGCTTTTCCTACAAAGGGGCTGCCTTTGCCGTTTATTAGTTATGGCGGATCAGCGTTAATTGTTCAGTTAATATGTGTTGGAATACTTTTGAATATTTCACGAGTTCAGGATTTATTATAAGAGAGGATTTATGAAAATTATTATTGGAGCAGGAGGGAGCGGAGGTCATGTTTTTCCCGCGCTTGCTTTAGCAAAAGAGCTTAAAGAAAATAATCATCAAGTGATTTTTTTTACAACAGACGGTTTGGCGTTTGATCTCATTGATCGTCATGGTTTTGAAGCGTGGATTATTTGCTCAAAAAATGCGTCTATTGTTAGGCCAAAAACATTCTTGCTATCTGTAATAAAGATGATCAAAGCTGTGAGAGAATGTTTTGTGCTAATTAAGAAAATATGTCCGGATGTTGTTGTTGGTTTTGGTGGCTACGGATCTTTTCCGTCGGTATTAGCGGCCTCCTTGTTAAAGATTCCAACTCTTATTCACGAACAGAATGTTGTTCCGGGTCGGGCGAATCGTCTAGCTGCGCTATTTGTTGATCGCATTGCAATCAGTTTTAAGAGTGCAAGTAAGTATTTTAGTGGATCGCGATGGGTTCATACAGGATGCCCTTGCCATTTAGATAATCTTGGTACATTTGATGAGAAGATTTATCAAAAATTTGGGTTTGAAAAAGATAAGCCAATAATTTTAGTTTTTGGGGGCAGTCAGGGTAGTCAAAAAATAAATGAAGAATTTTCGAGGGCTGCAATTTTGTTAAAGGGAACTTTCGATGTTCAGTTTATCCATATCACAGGATCAGAAGATAACAGCCGATTGACTAAAGAATATTTAAGAAGCAAGCTAAAGTTTCAAGTTTTTAGTTTTATACTCTG
>JAOZRJ010000136.1 GCA_029931885.1 Candidatus Omnitrophota bacterium
TGAAAAATCGTTATCATGTAGATGTTGAGATGGGAACTCCAAAGGTTTCTTATCGAGAAACAATTGCTAGAACGGGACGCGCTAGACATAAATACAAAAAGCAATCCGGCGGGCGCGGGCAGTATGGTGATGTGGATTTGGAAGTTTCTCCGCTTCCTAAAGATGGTCCGGAGTTTGAGTTTGTTAATAAAATATTCGGAGGTGCTATTCCAAGGAATTATATCCCGTCGGTTGAAAAGGGTGTTTGCCAGGCTGTTCATGATGGGGCTTTAGCAGGTTTTCCTATTCAGAATGTTAAGGTAACGCTTTTAGACGGATCATACCATGCGGTGGATTCCTCTGATATGGCGTTTCAGATTGCAGCGGCCATGGCCTTGAGAGAAGCTGTAAAATTAGCTGGACCTGCTTTACTAGAGCCGATTATGGATGTTGTGATTACTGTTCCTGATGAATTTGTTGGTCATGCTACAAAGGATCTTAGTTCTAGGCGAGGAAGAATTATGGGGTCTGAGTCTATAGGTAAGAAGCAGATTTTAAAAGCGCATGTTCCGTTAACCGAGATGTTTAAATATGCTACGGATTTAAGATCTGTCACGGCTGGACGCGGAAGTTATACGATGAAGTTTTCGTATTATGAAAAGGCTCCAGAGAAGATTGTTTCACAGGTAATTGCAGAAAAACAAAAAAACAAGAAAGAGTAATAATTTTTTGGATTTTTAATAAAGGGTAAGTCATTTTATTTGATTTACCCTTTATTTTTTAAAGAAAGTCAAAAACAAATTTCCTTGTTCTAGCAAAAAGAAAGCAGTAGAATAAGCTACTATTAAAAATCTTGGAGAATTTTTTAAAGTTATTATTTTTTATAAACATGGGAAGGATAGTTAATGAAGCGTATATCGATTTTTATTTTATGTTTTTTTATTGGTGGTTGTGCGTTTATCTTTCGGGAAGACAATAATATAAAAATAAGTGGTATTAATCTTGAGCAAGCCCAAGAGATAATTAAAGATATTGATGAAAAACCAGAAAATGAGAAAGTAGCAATTTGGCCTCGTAAACAAAGCCAGTAAGATAAACAATAAAAAGGATATTCATGGATGCATTAAGTGCTATCCCTGTTATGATGGGAAGTTCTTGGGGGTCAGGAGTTAATCTTTATTTAACAGTTGCAGGCTTAGGCATAGCACAGCGACTTCATATGATTACATTGCCTGGGAATATGGACACCTTAGGGCATCCTTTGATTATTCTTGTGGCTTTATTGCTTTACGGAATTGAATTTTTTGCAGATAAAATTCCTTATGTTGATTCTGCTTGGGATAGTATTCATACCTTTATTCGACCTGCAGGAGGAGCTGCGTTAGGATATATGGCTGCGGCGGGTGCAGGGCCTGTTGCACAGATTCCTATTGCCCTTTTAACCGGAGGTGTTGCTATGGATGCCCATTTAACAAAGGCAACGGCGCGTGTAGCAATTAATACATCTCCAGAGCCTGTGACTAATTCTGTTGCGAGTATTACAGAGGATGTGTTTGTGATTGGCATTTTGTATTTGCTTATTAAACATCCGATCGCTACAAGCATTGTTGTTATTTTATTTATTTTCTTCTCAATATGGTTTTTAAAAAAAATGTTTCGTTTTATGAAGCGTATTTTAAGACCGCCTAAAAAAGATGAATTTGTGCAAAAAGATGACTCTGTGCAAGTTGTTCAAGGGCCAGAGGGTGATCAAAAATGAAAAAAATACAGTTAGTGCCTTTTTTCTTTCTTTTGGTTTCTTCGTTATGTTTTGGATTCGATGAGGATCAAAATGTGCAAGCAGTTAAAGACGAAGATATTCCTGCTGGAATGGAGGCTGTTCAAGTTACTCCAGGATATAGAATGATTGTGCCCGAAGGGGCAAAGACGAGACGAGTTGGTGCGCAAATTATTGTTGAGGGAGATAAAGAATATTATTCGCGTCGATTTCATGAAATATCTCAAGATATTGAAGGGTTGCAAAACTCTATTAATACGCTCACAGGGCAGGTTGAAGTTTTGAAGGATGAAACTAAAGAGCAAAAGCAATTTATTGGTAATCTGACTGATCAATTGAAAGAACAGCAAGAAAAAAAGAATAGGAAAGAATAAAATTTATGAGAATTTTTAATAAAGTATTTTTATTAGGTGTGTTTTTTCTTTTCATTTTTTGTGAGACCTCTTTAGCTTCTTTAGAGAAAGTTAAAACAGCTGTATTAAAAGAGGATTTTGAGAAAGCGAAACAGATTGCCTCTAAAATGCTGCAAAAAGAGACGTTTGAAGGTGATCGACAAGAAGTTCAGTATTATTTAGGTATTTGTGAATTATATTTAGGTGCGCATGAAAAAGCTGCTGATAATTTTGAGAAAGTCATTCAGATTACAAAGAATAAGAATTTATCTGATCGAGCCTGGATTGGAGTTATTAGTGTTCATTATTTATCAGGAAAATACGAGCAGTCTTTAAAAGAGGCGCGAGCACTTTTAAAAAGCCGTCCGGATTCTGATTTTTTGAGTTTAATTTATTTAAAAATTGCTCGTGCAAATTTAAAATTATCACATTGGGATGATGCGCGAAGAAATTTATATAAGATTTCAGAAGAATTTCCAAATAGTCTTGAGGCACATATAGCCAAGCAATTATTAGAAGAAAAAACATACTTTACGGTTCAGATCGGTGCTTTTTTAGATCAAGAGAGAGCTCAAAGATTGGTTTCAGAACTCCAATCAAAAGGGCAGTATGGTTATATTGTTGAGACTATTGATAAAGATGGAAAGAAATTTTATCGTGTACGTGTCGGAGAGATGAATTCACTAAATCATGCCAAACAAGTTCGGGATAAATTAGCTGAATATGGATATCCTGCCGTTATCTATCCTTAAAATATAGCGTATGCCAAAAAAGAAATTATTTTTTATAGTTGGGCCGACAGCCATTGGAAAGACTGAGATAGCTTTTTGGCTGGCAAAAAAGTTTAAGACAGAGATTATTTCTTGTGATGCAATGCAAGTTTATAAAGAAATTTCTATTCTCAGCGGAAAACCACCTCAAAAATTTTTAAAAAGTATTAAGCATCATTTGATCGATGTGATTTCGATAAATAAAAATTTTGATGTTTTTATTTTTAGGAAAATGGTTTTAAGTGCCATTAAAGCCATCGAAAGAAAGAATAAAATTCCTATTATTGTTGGCGGAAGTGGGCTATATATGTCGATTTTGTTAGATGGAATTTTTGAGGGGGGGCAACAGGCAAAAAATTTAGATGTTCGTAAAAGAATTGAACAGCGCATTAAAGAGAATGGAAAAGAAGCCGTCTATGAATATTTAAAAAAAGTTGATCCGACATCAGCTTCTAAAATACATATAAATGATACAAAACGCGTTGTACGCTGTTTAGAGGTTTTTGAGACTTATGGCAAGCCGATTAGCGCATTTCATCAAAAAAGGGAAGGCCTTTGGAGTAAATACGATATTTCAATATTTATGTTGGATCGTGTGCGTGAAGATCTTTATAGGCGTATTGATACTCGTGTAGATCAAATGATTAACGCTGGTGCTTTAAAGGAAATAAAGGGAATTAGAAGGAAGAAAATGAGTCAGACAGCTCGTAGCATTATTGGAGTGAAAGAATTTTTAGCTTTTTTAAACGGTGATTACGATTTAGAAAAAACAAAATATTTTATAAAGCGTAATACGCGCCATTTTGCAAAAAGGCAGCTTACATGGTTTAGAAAAGATAAGCGTTTAACATGGATTACGGTTGATAAAGAAGCTACAACAAAAGAGATTGGATCAAAAATTTTGGATTTTTTAAAAAAGGATTAATATTTAATGCGTGAAAAAGTTTTACTTGTCGCGGTTGATTTAAAGAAAAATCAAGGATGGGTTATTGATGATATTGCAGAAGAGCTCAAAGAATTAATTACGTCATGTACAGGAGAAGTTGTTGAGACCATTATTTGTCGTAACGTTGATCCAACTCCTAATTTCTTAATTAGAGAGGGAAAGGTTAAGGAGATTGTTGAGATTTGTCAATCAAGAGATATTCAGACGGTTATTTTTAGTCATGAGCTGAAAGGAAGTCAGCAAAGAAATTTAGAAAAAGAAATCGGAGTAAAGGTTATTGACCGCACTCAAGTTATTTTAGATATTTTTGCAAAGCACGCTAGTTCTCAAGAAGGACGTATGCAGGTGGAACTCGCACAGCTTGAATATTTTTTGCCTAGGCTTAAAGGAAAAGGAATTGAGATGTCGCGACTTGGAGGCGGCATTGGAACTTTAGGGCCAGGAGAAACTAAATTGGAGGTTGATCGGCGTAGAATTACAGCTCGTATTACAAAATTAAAAAAGGAACTTAAAAATGTTAGCCAGTTTCGAAAGTTAAAACGAAAAAAGCGACAGGAAGAAAAGATTCCTATGATTTCTCTGGTCGGATATACCAACGCTGGGAAATCAACACTTCTTAATGCATTGACGGGGGCAGAGCAAAAAGTGAAAAATGGACTTTTTACAACGCTTGATCCTTTGAGCCGTCAATATACTTTATCTAATCATCAAAAAATTGTTTTTTCTGATACTGTTGGTTTTATGCATGAATTGCCTCATGGCCTTATTGAATCATTTAAGGCAACATTAGAGGAAGTTTGTGAAGCGGATCTTCTTGTACACGTTGTGGATGTTAGCAGCTCGCGATTTCGCGATTTTCATGAGTCTGTTTTAACTGTTTTAAAAGAAATTGAGGCTATAAATAAACCAACGATTACGGTATTTAATAAGATTGATAATGTCGAAGATCGTAAAGAATTAGACGGTCTTATTGATAGTTTTGAAAATTCTGTTTTTATTTCAGCA
>JAOZRJ010000137.1:0-1082 GCA_029931885.1 Candidatus Omnitrophota bacterium
GCAGACGTTTAAGCCCAGAAAAGGGCAGAGGCTTTTTACCTCGAGCGGGCATGCCTCGATGGGTTTTGGTCTGCCGGGAGCGATTGGTGCTTGCCGTGCCGCCGGACGAAAGACTATTTGTATTAGCGGCGACGGAGGATTACAGATGAATATTCAGGAGTTTCAGACGCTTGTCCATTATAAAATTCCTATTATTCTTTTTGTTTTAAATAATAAAGGTTATTTAACGATTAGACTTATGCAGCAAAATCATTTTGGACGGTATGTTGGGTCAGATTATTCTAGTGGAGTAGGAGTCCCGGATTTTGTCAAAATTGCTAAAGCCTATGGCATTAAGGCAACGCGTATTTCACATCATAATCAGTTGCATAAAAAAATTGATCACATTTTATCTGAGCCTGGTCCTTTTGTCTGCGAAATTATGATGCCGGAAGACCAGCCGTTGATTCCGAGGGTATCTTCTTTAAAGAAGCCAGATGGAACGATTATTGCTAAGCCTTTAGAAGATCTGTATCCGTTTTTAGATCGCAAAGAGTTTAAAAAGAATATGATTGTTAAGTCTATAGAACCGCTTAAATGAGTGTATAAAAATTAATGAAAAAAGATATTCTTGATGTTGCTATTATTTTAAATTCTCAAAAGGACTACGTTGCCGTTGCCAAAAAGGATATTGCAAAGGGAAGTTGTTTAGCTTATCAGGGGCGCGTGATTCAAATAAAGCAAAATATTAAAAGCGGAAGTTATTTTGCCATTGACGATATCCCAAAAGGAAAATATATTCGTCAATACGGGTATGCTTTTGGCCGTTCTAAGGGCATAAGAAAAGGACAGGTTATATCGAATAAGAATGTTGAAAATAAGATTCCTTCTATGAATTTTGTAAAGTTTAAGAAACTTCCTAAAACTATTTACCTCGAAAAATACGAGAAGAAAAATTTTCAAGGGTATGTGAGAAAAGACGGCCGTGCTGGAACCCGTAATTATTATCTTATTGTTCCTACCTCAATGTGCGCAAGTGAAACAGCTTCGCAAATCGCTTTCGAGCTGCAGCAGGATAAAAAGATTTTGAAAAAATATAAAAA
>JAOZRJ010000137.1:1092-4080 GCA_029931885.1 Candidatus Omnitrophota bacterium
TCTAAGTCTATTGATTTTGATGGGATTGTTGCCATTGCTCACACAGAAGGCTGCGGATGCGATACGAAGATCTCGATTAACCGGCTGATGAGGGTGTTAAAAGAGTATGCTGGGCATCCCAATGTCGGGGGTTGTTGTATTATTGATTTAGGATGTGAAAAAACAAATTATAATGTGATGCACCCTTACCTTAAAGAGGTGTCAAAGCAAAAGCCCATGGATTGGGTAACTATTGAAGGCGCGGGAGGGGTAAGAATAGCAAAGAAAAAAGTGGATAAGATAATTCGGCAACGTTTGCATACTGTTTCAAGAATAAAAAGAAAGATTTGCCCTTTGGCAAAGCTTATTTTGGGAACAGAGTGTGGGGCTTCTGATTCTTTTTCGGGAATTACAGCAAATCCTTTGATTGGCCGGGTGTCTGATAAAACGGTTTCCGGAAAGGGAAGCGTTATCTTATCCGAAGTGCCGGAGATGATTGGTGCTTTACCGATGTTATTGTCGCGATTTCGAACGATAAAAATTGCCAGAAAATTTCAGGCAGCGCTTGATTGGTATCAGCACTTGGCACAAAAGCTCGGCTTAAGCTTAGAAGATAATCTTGTTTTAAAGAATCGCGAAGGCGGTTTGTTGAACCTCTATCTTAAAAGTTTGGGCGCTGTTTTAAAAGGTGGCACAACGGCTATCGAAGATGTTGTTGATTATGGCGAGCCTTTAAAAAAGCGTGGACTTAACATTATGCAAGGCCCGGGTGGAGATCTTGAGTCTGTAACGGGAATTGTTGCCTGCGGCGCGAATATTGTGTGCTTTTCAACAGGACAAGGAACTCCGACGGGAAATGCTATATGTCCAGTCATCAAAATTGCTACGAATAATGAAGTTTTTTCAAAATTATCTGAAGATATTGACTTTAACGCTGGGCGTCTTCTTAAGGATAAAATAAGCCTTGATTTTTTAGCTGATGAACTTGTTGATTTTATGATTAAGGTCGCTTCTGGTCAGAAGACCGCATCTGAAAGATTGGGTCAGAGACAGTTTCAGATTTGGACAGCCGGAAAACTTCCGTTGTAAGAAGCGGAAGAAAGAAAATTGAATGAAAATTTTATTTACTAATTCTCCTTTGCATTTTTCGCACGGGCATACATTTACGCAGCCGGATTGGCCAACGCTTGTTTTGCCTTTACTTGCAGCTATCGCTGGCAATAAGCACGAAATAAAATTAGTTGATAATAATACACTTTTTTTTAAATCCAACACCATTATTTCAGACGTCAAAGAATTTAATCCGCAGGTTGTTGGATTTAGCATTATTGCAGCACGTGATTTATTCAATACATTAAAAGTTGTCAAACAGATTCGTGAAGCTTTTCCTGATATGATTTTGATTGCAGGGGGGCAGGCCGTAAGTTTTGATTGTCAGGTGCTTTTAGATAGCGGCATTGATTTTGTTATTTTAGGAGAAGGAGAAAAAACGCTCAAAGAGTTGATTGAGGCAATTGCTCAAGGGGTGTTGGATTACTCTTTGATCAAAGGGATAGCATACAATCAAGACGGTAAAATATTTGAGACAGCAAAGCGTGAAAGAATTAAAAATCTTGATGAATCTCCTTTCCCGGCGATTCATCTAATGCCGGACAGAACGTCGCGCTGGTTTCCAGACCGCCTTACAAGCTCGATTGAGACATCGCGCGGCTGTCCGTTTGATTGCAATTTTTGTGCGATTACGTCATTTTGGGAAAGAAGCTTTCGTCAAAAGTCTAATGACAGAATTATTGACGAGATAAAAGCATCGGTTAAGCTTGGGCGTTCACATTTTTATATGGCAGACGATAATTTTGGAATGGATATCGAGAAACATGTTGAGCTTTTTGAGCAAATTTTAAAAGAAAATTTGGATGTGCGTTTTTTTGCGCAGATGAGGACAGATACTATAGCTCTTCACCCGAATATGGTGGCGCTTGCTTCGCGTGCTGGACTCTATGGAGCTTTAATTGGGTTTGATACTTATGATGAAGACACTTTTCATCATGTGTCTAAGGTAGGAAGTATAGAACTTAATGTTAAATGCGCTGAAAATATGAGAGAAAATAATATTATGATTTTTGGCTCGCATATTTTTGGCCTGCCGACTCAAAAAAAACCGCAAGATTTTTTAAAGACTTTTAAAATTGGACGAAAGAATTCAGACCTTTTTCGTATGCCTCGGTTTTCGCTTCTTCCCGGGACTAAGGCATACGGAAAATTAATAACGCAAGAGATGATTGATGCTAGAAAAGAAAAGGGAGACTTTCGCTTGTTTATACGTCCTGAAAAAGAGCAAAAATATTTTAAAAGATGGTATTCATTTTTAAACATCATGAACATATTATCGCTGAGTGAAATGATTAAGGCGATCTTTCACTCGAATTCGAATGTTCGAAAGATTAAACAATATGGATATATTGGAATTTTTAGGCATTATTTATATAAAATTTTACGAATAGTAAAATTATGTGATATTTAGTTTGTCCTTAAGGAGTATTTGCTAAAAATGAAGAAAATAAATATTAAAAAAAAGACCCGTCAGATATACCTACCTAAAGATTTGGTCACTGATGAGCACGATGGACATATGTTGCGGTCAGGACACAAGGTCGTTGACCGTTCTCAGCTTGGAAAAGGTCAAAAAAGAATTTTCGTGCACGGCAAAAAGAAGCCAAATCAATATACAGGACATACATTTAAGAACAAAGAAGAACGTTTTCGTCTTGATGGTCACAAATTGCTTTATCATTTAGACCGTGTTCAAGCCTGGCAAAAAGGTGAGCGTATCGCACCGATTCATATTGACATGGGGCTTTCAAAATTTTGTAACATGAGGTGCACGTATTGTATCGGTGTTACGCAAGGCATGGAGAAAGGGGCCGTGATTAAACGGGATGCTTTGATGCGCCTTATCGATGATTGCGGACGCCTTGGGGTGCGCA
The DNA here is from genome assembly GCA_029931885.1 of Candidatus Omnitrophota bacterium. The sequence continues at coordinate 4,056 of JAOZRJ010000137.1, forward strand.
GTATTGCCTTTATTGGAGATGGAGA
>JAOZRJ010000137.1:4090-4858 GCA_029931885.1 Candidatus Omnitrophota bacterium
ATATCGATACTGGTATTGCAACTAATGGCCTTCTTTTTAAGATGGACCGTTCGCATGATGTTTTAAAAAATGCAACATTTATTCGTTTTAACTTAAGCGCTGGAGATAAAAAAGGGTTTGCCAGGATTCATCAAGTCGACGAGAAAGGTTTTGATTTGCTTATTGATAAAATAAAGATGTTATCTGAAATTAAGAAAAAAAATAAATATCAGTGTACCCTTGGTATTCAGATGATTTTGCTGCCTGAAAATTTTGATCAAGTTTTAAAATTGGGAGAAATTGGAAAGAGGATTGGTGTAGATTATTTTCAAATTAAACAATGCTCAGATTCCGAATACGGTGAAATTGGGATTAATCATGCTGATTACAAACGCGCTAATTCAATTCTAAAAAAGGCAGAGAAGCTTAGTAGCGACAAGTATCTTGTTCAGGTTAAGTGGAGCAAAATTAATATTAGCGAGGAGACGAATCTTTATAGACAAGGGTTTCGTAAATACGATATTTGCTATGGCACGCCGTTTTTGGGGCAGATTAGCGGAAACGGAAAGGTTTATCCCTGCGGTCCGTTTTTTGGAAAAGAACGGTTTTATATGGGAGACATTCATCAAAAGTCTTATTGCGATATTATTCTCAGTAAGAAATACTGGAAGATTCAAAAAGATATTATTGACAACGTTGATGTCCATTGCGATTGTACTGTAGGGTGCCGACAAGATTATATCAATAAATTTTTATGGGATATCAGGAATCCTCCCGGGCATATTAATT
>JAOZRJ010000138.1 GCA_029931885.1 Candidatus Omnitrophota bacterium
AATAGAGCATTAACTTCTTTTTTCATTTCAATCATTTTTAACTCACGGCCTAACGCAATTCTTTTAAACTTTCTTAAATCAGAAAGTTCTTTTTCAAGTTTTATAACTTTAGTCTTAGCGCTAAATAATTTATTAGACCATGCTTTGTCTATTTCCCAAAAGAAACTTTTCATATTTTCATTTTTGTTTATCTCAAAAGATTCTTTTTCTTCTTTTTCCCTTAAGCTTCTTTGAATGGTATCTAAAAGCATATTCCGAGAGCATGGTTTTGTAATATAATCCATTGAACCGTGACGAAAGCTACCAATAGCTGATTCCACTGAAGGATATCCTGTTATCATGATAATAACAACCTGTTTTGATTTTGCTCTTATCTTTTCAACCAACTCAAGGCCATTTGTCTCTTGCAGCACTACATCAATAATCGCCAGATTATACTCTTGAGTATTCAACCTATCTAATGCTTCTTTTTCATTGCCGGCTCTGCCAACAAAATAGCCATTTTCACTTAATATCTCTTCAAAGGCATCGAGAATTGAAGCGTCATCATCAACAACAAGTATATTTTCTTTCACACTACTACCTCCTCGGTAAGGTTATTGTAAAAACCGATCCTTCTCCTTCTTCACTTTCTACCTCTATCTCACCATGATGATTTTTTATAAGGCCCTTACAGACAAAAAGCCCTAGACCGACTCCAGAGTCTTTCTTTGTGCTGAAAAATGGATCAAAAACATGCCCGACATTCTTTTTAGTTATGCCTTTTCCATTATCTTTAATTTGTATTTTTATATTTTCCTTATTACAAGAAGTAGATATAGATATTTTTCCTCCCGGCTCAAGACTCTCAATCGCATTAAGTAAAAGGTTTAAAAACACCTGATGCAATTGCTGCTGCCATCCGATTATTTTGGGAAGTTTTTTCTTTAGATCCTGTTCTATTTCAACTCCTTTCATCCGTCGTTGATTATTAATCAAATTGACAATCTTGGTTATTAAATCATTTATATCAACTGTTGTCCTTGCATTATTCGAACTTCTATAGATATCTAATAATTGACTTACAATATCTCTAATCCTATTTATATTAAAGCTTACTTGATCGTAATTCTTAAATTTTTTCGACCCTTCTGGAAGGCCATCTTTCATAAGGTCAAGATGCGATGTTATGCCTTGAAGCGGGTTATTTATTTCGTGTGCAATACTTGCGGCTAATCTGCCGGTTGCTGCCAATCTTTCTGACTGAACAAGCTGGCTCTCAAGCATCTTCGCCTTTGTAATATCCTCAATAGCCAGCAGCACTTCTTCTTCTTCTTCTTCTTTTATAATCCTTGAAAGATAGAACCTTAATATCTTAGGATTATCAAAAGCGAGAAACTCAATTGTATTTTCAAAGCTTATAAATTGTTGATCTGTTGCATAAAGATTTGCGAGATTTATAGAAAGATTACATGCCCCTTCCTGTTGATAACTTTTACATCCAACAAGTTCACACATATTTAAGCCTGCAATTTCTTTTTCTTCAACACCAAATATCTCAAAAAACCTTTTATTTGCAGAACGTATCTCAAGCCGGCTGTTTAAAATAACGATTGCAGAGGGAATCGTTGAAATTATATTTTCTTTAAATTCGTCTGCCTGTACTATTTCTTTAGTGCGTTCTTCTACTATACTTTCGAGATGATGGCGATGCTGCTTCAATTCTTTCTCTACTTTTTTCTGTTCGCTAATATTAGTCGCAATTTCCATCCGAACAATACGACCGTCAATCCATTGTATAGCCTGATCACGACACTGATACCATTCGTGATCAATTGTATTTTGGAATTCCCATACATATGGCGCTGATGGTTTGCCGTTGCTATCAATTAATTTAGTATTTGTACAAAAATCACAAGGCCCTTTTTTGTTAGCTTGAATTGAAGCCCAACATTTCTTTCCAACTTGATTGCCGTGACTATTCTGGAGATGGGTGTTCATGAATAATATTTCATATGTTTCCATATCTGCCACATACACAGTCGCATCTATGCTATTCATAACAACTTTGAATCTCTCGTTAGAACTTTTTAATGCATCCTCAATATTTCTTCGCTGAATAGCCGCACCAATAAGGCTTGCTGATGTTTGAAGAGCATCTTTTTCTCCTCGAGACCAGGTACGTTCTTTAACGCATTCATCGAAACCAATAAAACCCCACCATTTATCTTTAACAAAGATTGGGACAATAACAATCGACAGAATATCTTGAGACCCCAGGACTTCTCGTTCTTCTTGTGGAAAATCCTTAACATTGCCTGAAATTATCTCACCTTTTGATAATACTTTCAGCCAACGTTCAAGTCCGTTGTTTTTGTATGATAATTTATAAAGTTGAGGATTATCGATTTGCGGAATTACACCAAGTGCTGACCATTCATAATGCTGTGACATCAATAGTTCACCATCATTGCCAATTTCATTTTCAAAAATATAAACACGGCTTACATCAGCGGATTCACCAATCTCTTTGAGAATTTCCTGCACACACTTTTTCTCAAATGAATCTAATAGAATTTTACCTGCTGAAAAACTTATTGCTTTAAGAATTGCATCGCGTCGTTTTAAAGCCTTTTCCGAATTCTTGCGCTCAGTAATATCAACCCCTAAAGAAACAAGCCCAACAGTATTCCCATTAGCATCCTTGAGAGTTTGCACACACCATTCAATTAAAAGCTCTCTTTTATCCTTTGTCAAAATTGCGTTAACATTCCCTTTTATTTTTATGTCATCAATCGCCTTAGTAAAAAGTTGTCGGATATTATCATAATCACATTCTGGAAGAAATGTAGTAAACCAGTCCTTTCCTTTTACTTCTTCTAACGTGTATCCAGTTAATTCTTCCATATACGGATTAAACCTCACTATTCTTCCATCTTTATCTAACACAAGAATAATGATCTGTGCTGTATTGACTATGCTTTCAGAAAAATCATACTCTCTCTGCAATTCTTCCTGTGCCCTTTTGCGCTCGGTGATGTCTGTTACTATACCTTCGATAGCAATAGGCTGACCGTCATCATCACAGATCAATACATTGCGTTGATACAGCCACCTTTCTTCCCCTCGTTTGTGTACAATTTTATATTCATAAGTTTTTGACATTTTTCCGGCTAGAAGCTTTTTCCACTCTTTTTCAAAATAATTCATCCACTCAGGATGTATCACTTTCCCAATAAGCGCAGAATGATCATAAAACTCTTTCGGAGTATATCCTAAAAGATCAAAAGATGCAGAGTTAACGTATTCATACCGTCCATCAGGCAAAGACATTCGGTAAATCATATCTTTGGCATTCTCTGTTAAGCGACGATATTTTTCTTCACTTTCCCACAGCAACTTATGGTATTTACTATGATGTTTTATATAAATTACCATCATTGGGACACCTAACAATAAAAAGAAAACGGCAGTTGCAATTGATCGCAACAAATTGTTCCGAAGCAATCCTTTTACATAGTTAATATCATAATCAGCGCATGCAAGATATTTTGTGCCGCCTGGTGATGTTTGGGGGATCATAACTGTTCGAACTTCGCCCCATTGATCTGAGACGGTTTTGTATGTTGGGGTAGTAGAATCAAAGGCCGCAAAAAAACTCTTATCTGCTTCATCGGTGTAATCATAGAAATATAAGGTCCCTCTTTCGGTCTCAGCATCTAAAATCATGTCTGCAACGAAAAATAGCTTATCTCCTTTTTTAATAACTGTATAAATATACTTAATATCAGTTTCTTCAGTCAATTTCATCAGCTTACGGACAATATATGCATCCTCTTCGATTGATATAGCATGCTCATCAATTGCCCTATCATGGAAATCATCTGGTAGAATGTGTTTTAGCGCAATCGCACAACTGTACAATTTTGTGTCGATATTCTCTAAAATCTCCGCTTTGTCTTGAGTATAATGCCAAAAGGCATAAACAGATAACGCAATCAAATAGAAGGTAATGGTACTAGAAAATAACAAATTATATTGTTTTTTTGATTTTTTCATTATTTATTACCTCGAAATATCTCACCTCGTAAAAGTAGCCTTATCGTCAATCAACTATAATTAACTGTTATTGTGAGCTCCTACTAATTTCTCAACCTCTTTCAATAGCGCATCATTCTTCACAGGCTTGGCAAGACACTTGTCAGCCCCGGCTTCTTTTGCATTTCTGAAATTTTCCTTAGAAGGATATCCCGTCAACATAATTATCTTTGTGCTCCGCGTCTCTTCAATTTCCCGAATATACTTACATGCCGCAATCCCATTAACTCCCGGCATTATAATATCCAATATTATTACATCAGGTCTTTTTGCCTCAAATATTGCACCTGCTTTAAAACCGTCATCAGCTAAATCAACAATATATTCTTTTGACTCAAAGAATTCCTTCAAAGCAAGTCTTATTGATATATCGTCATCAACAATAAGAATTTTCTTATTTAATGAATTTGGCATATTGTATTTGTCTAAAAACTTTACAAAGTCATCTTTTTTTATACGTCGATGACCGCCTTTTGTTTTATATGCTTTTAAAGATCCATCTGCTGTCCAATTAGCAACAGTTTTTATGTCTACCTGACAATACTTTGCAACATCATAAGAAGTTAAAATTTCTTTTTCCATTCATTATCCTATTTTAGTTAAAATACTAAGACTACTTCAAATATCTGCCCAAAATCATTATTCCCATTATTCCCATTATCTTATAAAATACTACTTTTTCACAACCCCACTGTCAATACTTATTTCAGTATATTACTTAAAAATCGAGTAGGAGGTAGCCGATTAATTCGGCTACCGTCCTCTCACACCACCGTAC
>JAOZRJ010000139.1 GCA_029931885.1 Candidatus Omnitrophota bacterium
GCAACTTCACCAAAATTTAAATCAAATTCTCATGAAATAAAGATTTCCGGAACATTTGGACAAATAACTACACGCACTGATAATTTTGCATGTCCAGATAACCCTAAAACAAGTTATCTTGCAGTTTTATCAGCATTGCAAACGCTTAAACAATTCTTTAACCCTATTAAAATAGGTACATGAAAGGAGGTGAATACACATGGCCAAGAAAGTCGCTAAAGTTGGTATCAAAAGAGAAAAAGGATATCTTTATTTTATCGATAAGGATGGAGATGTTTCCTGTGCTTTGATGGCTCGAGGCAACAAAAAAGGTGGAAAGAAAAAGAAAGTTGCCAAAGTCGGCGTCGAAAAGCAATCAGGTTATCTCTACTTCTTAGATAAGCAAGGAGATGTTTCCTGCGCTCAAATGGTGCGAGGTGGCAAAAAGAAAAAGAAAGCCGCCAAAAAGGTTGCAAAGAAGAAGGTAGCAAAGAAAAAGGTAGCCAAGAAAAAGGTAGCCAAGAAAAAGGTTACAAAGAAAAAGGTTGTAAAGAAGGTTAAAAAAGCAAAAAAGAAGTAATTCTACATTGCTCATTAAAATAGCCCCTGCATTTTTTGTAGGGGCTATTTTAACCTAAATTTTGCATTAGCAAAATCTATCCGAAGGGCTGAACCGCCTTTGCCAAGAATAAACAATCATAAAAATTTCGTGGCAAATGGGTTCATTTTTAACCTGAACAGAACTAGTTCTGGTCCAAATTTACAATAAAAATATTTTAGTACGTCATTTATTTTTCTAAGTTCAACCGTTATAATTTGTTATAAGCAGTAGAGCTTCTATTGCAAATTTTAGGTTAAATCAATGGCAAACTCTAAATAATTCAATGAAAAATAACTACATTCATATTTCTGGCGCCAAAGAGCATAATCTAAAAAATATCAGCCTCAAAATCCCTCGAGATAAGCTTACAGTTATAACAGGCTTAAGTGGCTCAGGAAAATCTTCCTTAGCATTTGATACAATATACGCTGAAGGGCAGAGGCGATATGTTGAAAGCCTCTCAGCATACGCCCGTCAGTTCTTAGAACAACTACAAAAACCAAGCGTTGAACATATTGACGGCCTATCTCCAACTATTTCCATAGAACAGAAAACAACAAGCCGTAATCCTCGTTCAACAGTTGCCACGCAAACCGAGATTTATGATTATTTACGCCTTTTATTCGCCCGAACAGGCATTCCTCATTGCTACGTCTGCGGAAAAGAGATTCAGCGTCAAACTGTTGAAGAAATTTCTTTTCAAATTCTAAATACGCTTCAAGGAAAACAAATCAACATTCTTTCTCCAATCATCAAAGGCAAAAAAGGTGAATATCGAAATATACAAAATCAGGTTGCAAAAGCTGGATTTGCACGATTACGAGTAGACGGCGTTGTGCATGATATCGATTCTAAAATTAAACTTGATAAATTCAAAGTTCACCATATCGAAATTGTTGTTGATCGCCTCACAATAAAAACAAGTGTGAAAAAACGTCTTACAGATTCTCTGGAAACTGCTTTAAAAATTGGCAACGGCCTCGTAATTATTTCAAATGAAAAGAATAAAGATAAAATCTTTAGTGAGCGTCACGCGTGCGTGACTTGCGGAATTAATTTAACTGAGATTGAACCGCGCATTTTTTCATTTAATTCTCCTTACGGCGCCTGTCCGAAATGTAACGGCCTTGGGACAAAAATGGAAATCGATCCAGAACTGCTTGTGCCTGATCATACAAAACCATGGATCAACGCAGTCGCCCCATGGAAAAAGGGACGTCGTGGATACATGATGTATTATCGCGCCGTGTTAAAAGAAATTGCAGATTTATACGACATAGACCCTCAGACACCTTTTAAAAATTTAACTAAGAAACTAAAAAATATTATTCTTTTTGGTTCCGATGACGAAATCTGGGGACACAAATTTGAAGGCGTTGTTTCATACCTCGAGCATCTTTTTAGAAAAACTGATAATGATTGGCTTAAAGAAGAAATCTCAAATTTTATGTCTATATTGCCTTGTCCGGAATGCCAAGGAAAACGATTGAGAAAAGAATCCTTGGCCGTACGAATAGGAAATAAAAACATATCCGAAATTACAAGCATGTCTGTTGTCGAGGCCAAACGTTTCTTTGCCAATCTACATTTATCTAAAACAAAACGTATTATTGGTGAAGAAATATTAAAAGAAATCTTACGCCGACTAGACTTTTGCATTAATGTTGGACTTGGATACCTAACACTAGATCGAAAAAGCGCTACACTCTCAGGAGGAGAAGCAGAGCGTATTCGTCTTGCAACACAAGTAGGCTCAGGGCTTGTTGGTGTTATCTATATCCTAGACGAACCTAGCATTGGACTGCATCAAAAAGATAACAATATGTTATTAAAAACATTAAAATCTCTTCGTGACCTAGGCAATACGCTTATCATCGTTGAACACGATGAAGACACTATCCGTGCAGCGGATCACATTATCGACCTAGGCCCAGGAGCAGGTGAGCACGGTGGGAAAATTATCTATTCCGGTAATGCCTCTGGAATTTTATCCTCTAAAAATTCTTTAACCGGACAATATCTAAAAGGTAAAATAAAAATACAACCACCGAATCAAAGACGAAAAGCCCAAAAAGGATACGCGCTTACGATTCTAAAAGCTGAAGAGCATAATCTTAAAAAGATTGATGTTTCATTTCCATTGGGCACTTTTATATGTATCACCGGAGTTTCAGGGTCTGGCAAGTCCACTTTAATCTCTGACATTTTATACAAGACACTCGCGCAAAAACTTTATCATTCAAAAGAAAAACCAGGGCTTCATAAAAGCATTGAAGGCGTTAATCACATCGATAAAGTTATTGTTGTCGATCAATCTCCCATTGGCAGAACCCCTAGGTCAAATCCAGCGACCTATACAGGCGTTTTTGGCCACATTCGCACCCTGTTAAGCCAGCTTCCTGAATCCAAAATACGCGGATATAAACCCGGCCGTTTCAGCTTTAATGTTAAAGGTGGTCGATGTGAGGCATGTTCTGGAGATGGAATTAAAAAGATAGAAATGCATTTTCTGCCTAATGTCTATGTCGAGTGCGAAATTTGTCATGGTGCACGATTTACGCAACAAACCCTAGATGTTCGATACAAAGGCAAAAATATCTCCGACATCCTCAATATGTCAGTTGAAGAAGCGCTCAGCCTTTTTGAAAATATTCCACAAATTACTAAAACTTTAAAAACTCTAGATGAGGTTGGGCTTGGTTATATCAGGCTTGGACAACCAGCAACAACCCTCTCTGGAGGAGAAGCACAGCGCGTAAAACTTGCGAGCGAGCTTTGTAAGCACGCCACAGGAAAAACATTATACATGCTTGATGAACCAACAACCGGTCTTCACTTTGCGGATGTTGACAAATTGCTTAGCGTTATTCAAAAACTTGTAGATAAAGGAAATACCGTTTTGATTATCGAGCACAATTTAGAAGTTGTAAAATGTGCCGACTACATTATTGACCTTGGGCCCGAGGGCGGAGACAAAGGAGGCAAAGTTATTTTCTCAGGAACTCCAGAAGATCTTATTAAATGTAAAAAATCGTATACAGGTCTCTATCTTAAGCATCTTCTATAATAAAATCATTATGCGAAAAAGAAGCTAACTTAAAAACAACATTAAAAATTCACTTATCTCAAAATATAATTATTCGCAAAATATCTCTATTCATAAAAATTGAAATACAAAAAAAAGTTGCTATAATAGTGCCATGATTTACCGATTACTAAATATATATATTTTAGTTAGTATTCTAGTTACTTTCCAGCTTACATCTGAACCTCACAAATGCTGGGCCAAAGACAATGAAACAGAATTATTTCTTGTTTCTGAGAAAGCGTTTGAAGACGGTTTTTACGACGTCACTATCCGATATATCGATCAATTCCTTAAAGACTATCCTGAAACCGACAAGCGCATACAGGTCAACCTTCTCCTCGGTCAATGTTATTTTTTTAAAGGCCAATATTTAAAGGCATTCGAAATATTTAAAAATCTAAAAAGCCAAACAGAATATCAAGATGCAATTCTCTTCTGGCTCGGAGAAACCTATCTAAAAGCAAAGGACTATCTTGAAGCCGAAAAAAATTATCTTCAACTTTTAGAAATTTATCCGTCCTCCGATTACGTCCCTCAATCTTATTATGCGCTTGCATGGATTAATTTTGAACAAAATCAATATGATAAATCTAAAGAAAAATTCTTAAAATTTATTCATCTTTTTCCAACCCATCAGCTCTTTGAAGATTCATTATTTCGAATAGGAGAGTGCACCTACAATCTTGGCTTATATCAGGACGCCATTGAAACTTTTGAAAGGTATGTCAAAAGCTTCCCAAAAACGCGGCGCCTTGATCAGTCATACCTTTATATAGCCGAATCATATTATTACCTTTCCAACTACACTCAAGCAATGAAAAACTACAGTAAAAGCAAGGAAACGACACATAAAAGTCAAACAAAGTTAATCGCAGAAATTGGTATCGGATGGAGCTATCTTAGGCTTAAAGAATTTGATCAAGCTGAACAATCTTTCATGGAAGCCACAGATTTAGCTTCACAGAAAAAAATGCAGATAGAAGGTGCTTTCCTGGGGTTAGCAAATCTATTTTTTGAAAAAGAAGAATATGTAAAATCAATTAAAAATTATAAAAAAGTTATTAACCTCGCTCCAAAAAATCCGCAAGCTAGCGAGGCATACCTTGGCAAGGCAAATGCCTTGTACGCCTTAGAAAAATATGATAAAGCTATTGTCACTTATCAAGACATTATTCGCATTTTCGGCT
>JAOZRJ010000140.1 GCA_029931885.1 Candidatus Omnitrophota bacterium
TTAGCGAGTGCTTGATAGCGGTTTGAATTTTTTATAATTTGCCGATAAGCAGAAAGTGCAATTGTTTGTTTTTTTGTTTCGTTTAGCGGTAAAGTCATGACGATAGTTGAGATTTTTCTTTGTGCAACGAGGTTTAGGCTTTTTGGAATTCCTAGGGTGACTAATCCTGACCCTGAGCGCATAGCAGATAGCGCCGTAAGGGCAGCTGCCCCGATCATGCGTTTTGAACCAGCTAAAATAAGGGCATGCCCAAAAGTATTTTTATGGGCTTTTGAATTACGTCGTAATAATGGCGTTGGCAACGGCATAATTTTCCGTATGTGATAAGGAGACAAAAATCTTTTTATTAAAATCTTTATTATGGTAGATGCAGCAAGGTTTTCCGTTTGGCTGATTAATAATTTCTATATCTTTCCATCCAACATGGGCATTTTCTCCCAACGCTTTTAAGACGGCTTCTTTTGCGGCGAATCTAGCCGCCAGATGCTGGTCTGGATAGCGACGTTTTTTTGCGTATGCAATTTCTTGATCAGTGAATACGTGTTTTAAGAAATCATTTCCCCACTTTTTTACGGCATTAGAAATACGCACTACTTCAATGATATCTGTTCCTTGTCCTAAGATCATTTCGCTCCTGCCATTTTTAACATATCTTTAACAGATTTTTTTAGACCGTAAAAGATAGAATGTGAAATAATTGAATGCCCGATATTAAGTTCATAAATTCCAGGAATTCTTGCGATAGATTTTGTATTTTTGTAATTTAATCCATGCCCAGCGTTGACGATAAGATCAAGCTTTCTTCCTAAGAGAACCGCAGCCCTGATTTTGTTTATTTCTCGTTTTTTTTGTACGCTTGTTTTTGCATTGGCATATTTTCCTGTATGAAGCTCGATAGCTTTTGCTCCTATTTCTTTTGTTTTTCTGATCTGCTTTGACTCAGGGTCAATAAATAGGCTTACGAGTATTCCCCTTTTTTCAAGAATCGATATAGCGTGTTTGATCCTTCGAGAATTTTTAACGACATCAAGCCCTCCCTCTGTTGTGATTTCTTGTCTTTTTTCAGGAACGAGTGTGGCTTGATCAGGTTTTAGTGATGAGGCAATCTGAACAATTTCTTTTTGAATTGACATCTCAAGATTAAATCGTATTTTAATAGCTTTTTTTAGTTTTTTTACATCAGCATCATTAATATGACGTCGATCTTCTCTTAAGTGAGCAACAATGCTATGAGCGCCGGCCTGTTCACATATTTTAGCTGCCGCAATTGGATCAGGCTGAGATTCTCCTCTCGCCTGACGAACGGTTGCGACATGATCAATATTGACTCCGAGTTTTGGCATTTATTTTGTTGGGTTAAAGGCTAGATACGGATTAAAGTCCCGTTTACATAAAGCCAAGTTATAATGGCAAGCCCGAGGGCGATAATCTTTAAGGCTAAATTATGTGTGAGCCATTTTTTCATTTTTTATTTTTTTGCCCTACTAGCAAATTTTTTAGAATATTAGAAAAACGTTCTTTGTTGATTACAGGAATAAAACGTCCGTCTGCAGCAATAGAGATGCTTCCGGTTTCTTCAGAAACCATCACGGTGATAGCATCAGTTTGTTCTGTAATTCCTAACGCGGCTCGATGGCGCGTTCCAATGATTTTACTTAAGTTTGTATTTTCAGATAATGGAAAAAGACATGAAGCAGCAAGAATGCGTTCGTTGCGTATAACAATTCCACCATCATGCATTGGCGAGATCGGAATAAAAATACTTTGAATAAGTTCTGCTGAGATTTTTCCATCGACAGGGATTCCGCTATCGATATATGTTTTCAATTTTGTTTCACGTTCAATAGCAATGATGCATCCAATTTTTCTACGGGCAAGCTTGTAGGCAGCGGCCGTAATTTCTCCAATGAGTTCAACAATTTCAGATTCTTCAAGGCTGATAGTGAAAAGATGCTGTCGCCCTAAACGGGCAAGCCCTTGTCGTATTTCCTGTTGGAAAATAATTAAAATGGCAAGAATAGAAATTGCGAAAAAGTGTTTTAGAAGCCAATTTAATGTTGCTAGGCCTAATAATTGAGAAATTAAGAATGCAATTAAAAGATAGATGATACCTTTAAGAACTTGAAATGCACGCGTTCCCTCAAAGAAAACGAGAATTTGATAAAAGACGATCCATAAAACGAATATTTCTACGCTTGGCTTTATGAATGTCCAAATTGTCAGAATGGTTGTTCCCATGATATTATTTATTTTATACGTTTACTATTGCATCAATTAAAGAAACTGCATCACGCGTTTCTCTGATATCGTGAACTCTAACAATATGTGCTCCATTTAAGACAGCAGCGCAAACCGAAGCTATTGTTCCTATAGATCGCTTCGAAACATCCTTTTTAAGAGTTTTTCCGATAAAGGCTTTTCTTGATGTTCCGATTAAAACAGGTTTCTTGAGGGTTTTAAACTCAGCTAATCGCTGAATAATCTCTAAGTTGTCCTCTACTGTTTTACTAAACCCGATCCCTGGGTCTATAATTATTCTATCTGATTTGATTCCTATTTCCAAGCATTTTTCTACAGATTTTTTTAACTCTGAAATTATTTCAGGAATAAGGTTTTTGTATCTAATTTTCTTTTGCATTGTTTTTGGTGTTGCTCGCATATGCATTAATATGATTGCTGCGTTATGCTTTTTGATGACTTTTAGCATAGAAGTTGTTACGGTTGCTCCTTTAATATTGTTGACAATGCTTGCTCCGGCTTTCAGCGCGTATTCGGCAACTAGCGGCTTGTAGGTATCAATGGAAATGGGGATTTTTGTTTTTTTGGATAATAGTTTTATGACAGGAATAACTCTTTTAATTTCTTCTTGAGCAGAAATGCGATTAGATCCAGGCCGCGTTGACTCGCCTCCAATATCAATAATATCTGCACCTTGTTTTATAAGTTTTAAGGCATACGTTACATGATTTGAATTTTTATTATTTTCTTTGTTTAGCAATCCGTCATTGCTAAAGGAATCAGGTGTCAAATTGACAATTCCCATAATTTTTGTTTTTGCGCCAAAAATAAGGCGAAAATTGCGCGCATAAACAATAAATTTGTTTCTAGGTCTTTTTGCAGGAGATGAAGTTTTACACAACATTTGCATCGGAATTTTTGTCGTCTTCAGATTTATCTGTGTCTTGAGAGTTTACATTTTTTGATGGCAAAGGAGCCATTCCGAGCATAATTCTTGTTTCGTCAGCGTCGAGAATTTCCTTTTCTTTTAAGCTATTGACAAGAATTTGAATTTTTTCTTTATTTTCAGAAAGTAATTTTTTTGCTTGAGTATAGGATAAGTTAATAATTGAGTGAATTTCTTTGTCAATGGATTTTGCTGTATCTTCGCTGTAATTTTTTTGTTCCATCATATCGCGGCCAAGAAAAAGCTGTCCATGATGATTTCCTAGGGCCAACGTCCCAAGTTTTTCGCTCATGCCGTATTCGCATATCATGGCTCGTGCAATACTTGTTGCCTGTTGCAGGTCGTTTTGGGCCCCTGTTGTGATGTCTTTTAAAAAGAGCTCTTCGGAGGCACGTCCTCCGAGGGAAACGATAATTCTTGCGATCAGTTCTTTTCTACCCCATGTTTGCTTGTCTTCCATTGGAGGAGTAATTGTGTATCCACCTGCCATACCTCGAGGAATAATTGAAACCTTAGTAAAAGAGTCTGCTTCATCAACTAAAAGAGATAAAAGCGCGTGTCCGGCTTCATGATATGCTGTGATTTCTTTTTCTTTTTTTGAGACAATATGACTCTTTTTTTCAGGTCCCATGGTCACTCGTTCGATAGCAGCCTGCATCTCTTCATGTTCAACAGATTCTTTATCATTTCGAGCGGCTAAAAGTGCGGCTTCATTGCAAGCATTGGCAAGATCTGCTCCTGAAAAGTAAACGGTTTGCTGGGCAATTTTTTTAAGGTTAACATTTTTACCAAGTTTAATATTTTTTGTATGTACTTTTAAAATTGCTTCTCTGCCAAGAATGTCAGGAAGAGGAACAACGACTTGTCGGTCGAATCTTCCTGGGCGTAGCAAAGCTGGATCTAGCGTGTCTGGGCGATTTGTTGCTGCAATAACAATCAGCCCGCCGTGAGTATCAAATCCGTCCATTTCGACAAGAAGTGCGTTGAGTGTTTGCTCCCTCTCGTCATGACCGCCTCCGATACCAGAGAAGCGTAATCGTCCAACAGCATCAATTTCATCAATAAAAATAATACATCCTTTTCCTTCGGTTTTTGATGCCTTGCGGGCTTGTGCAAAAAGGTCGCGTACACGGGAAGCACCAACACCGACAAACATTTCAACAAAATCAGAACCACTTAACGAAAAAAATGGAACATCGGCTTCGCCTGCAACAGCTTTTGCAAGTAATGTCTTTCCTGTCCCCGGGCGGCCAATAAGGAGTACTCCTTTGGGAATTTTTCCTCCAAGCCGTTCAAATTTATTAGGATCTTTTAAGAATTGGATAATTTCTTCTAGTTCTTCTTTGGCTTCGTTAACACCAGCAACGTCTTTAAAGGTGACTTTTGCATTTTTTGCATCATTTATTTTGGCTTTTGATTTACTGAATGACCAAATTTTATTACCCATTTGGGCGCCACGATTTGATAAAAACCAAAAGAATAAAATCAAGAGCACGATTGGTCCTAATGAAAAGATTAAGTTTGACCAAAATGTATTTGGTACGAGTACTTTAAAGTCATTTACATTTTCTCTAATCAATTGCAGAATAGTCTCATCTTCTACGGGAAGCATGACTTTAAAATGTGAGCCATCAGAAAGGATTCCATCGATTTGATTT
>JAOZRJ010000287.1 GCA_029931885.1 Candidatus Omnitrophota bacterium
TGTAGTATTTAACTGCATCCGTAAAATTATCTTTATAATATGCATCAACTGCTTTAGTATAAGAATCAAAGTTTTGTGAATAAACAGGGGCAGCGATACTCATAAAAGACATTATTAAAAGAGCAGTTAAAGTAATTTTAGTTTTCATTTTCATCCCTCCTCGTTATTTTTTCAATTCTTGTAATCTAGCAGTTGTTCCAAATTCTTTTTTCTCACGAATAAATCGGAGTTTAACTTTATCTCCAATTTCTTTATTTTTGTCCAAATATTCAACCAAATCTTCATTCTTTTTAATAGGCTGGTCATCAACAGATATAATCAGATCACCTAAAACTACATCGCCAAAAGCATTTCTCCGTGTCGGCTTAAGCCCTGCTTTATCTCCGGCACTTTTTCTCTGGACTTCAAGAATCAAGGCTCCTTCAAGACCTATTCTTCTTCTATACCTATCAGGCACCAGGACAATTCCTAATCCTGCTCTTTTCACCTTTCCATGTTTAATTAACTGAGGAACAACCCTTTTTACAATATTAACAGGAATGGCAAAACCAACTCCAGCAGAAGCACCTGATGGAGAATAAATCATTGTCGAAACTCCGATAAGATTCCCGGAAGAATCTAAAAGAGGGCCTCCTGAATTTCCAGGATTGATAGCAGCGTCAGTTTGAATAACATCATGGATCTTCCTTCCTCCAATAGAACGCATTGAACGCCCCAAAGCACTGACAACACCTGTCGTAAGAGAATAATCTAGACCAAAAGGATTACCTATTGATATGGCTTTCTGTCCTACCTTAAGGTCTTTTGAATTGCCAATTGGGATAGATTTAAGCAGTTCCTTTGGAGCATCTATCTTCAGAACTGCTAAATCATGATCGGGAGACACTCCAACCACTTTTGCTTTATAAGAATCCTGGTCAGATAAAAACACTTCAATCCTATCAGACTGATAAATAACATGAAAATTTGTAACAATATGTCCTTGGTCATCCCACATAAAACCTGAGCCTGCACCCTGAGGGATTTCATATATATAAGTCGAAAACCAATCCAACTGCAATGAGGCATTTTTTATAAATACAACCGAAGGAGAAACTCGTTCAAAAACTTCTATTGTTTCTTGTTCATCAGGCTGTAGCTCAGCCTCTGCACAAAATGGCATTATCGCTAAAAATAAAACAATAACGAAAAACGTCCTTTTATGTGTTTTTCTTAGGCAATCTAATAACAAGGGTATCTCCTTCCTTTTCTGTTTTTACTTTGCTTGTATCCGCATCGATTGGTAATGGTATTGTTTTCATAAATGAACCAAAGCTTTCTGAACTAAAATATCGATTTTCACTCTCTTC
>JAOZRJ010000141.1 GCA_029931885.1 Candidatus Omnitrophota bacterium
ACTTGACATTGATGACCGGATTTTGAAACTGGTCGAGCTGATTGACTTTGATAAATCGCCAATTGACGACATCAAAGAATTTACCGGCCAGTGTGCTATCGGCCTAATCGAAGGCGGATGTTGCAACGAAGAAAATTTTGCTTGTTGAAGATGAGCCCGATGTTTTAAAAGTTGTATCTATGCGTTTAGAAAAAGCTGGTTATTTGGTTGTAACTGCCGGAAACGGGCAAGAAGGGCTTGAGCAGGTTCAAAAAGAATGCCCGGACCTTATTGTTTCTGATGTCTTGATGCCTATTATGGATGGTTTTACTTTTTATAAAAAACTTAAGGAGAGTCCGTCCACTTCAGATATTCCTGTTTTGATCTTAACAGCCCGCGGGCACATGGAAGATTCTTTTCGCGTCATGGGGGCAGATGATTTTTTAAGCAAACCTTTCGAGAACGAAGTTTTTCTATCTAAGATCGAATCTTTATTTAATCGTTCGGTAATTAAAGTAGATAGCAATAAAAAAGTTTTAGTTTCTGGCTCTGACAAGCAGATTGTTGAGAGCATAGCTTTTCTGCTTAAGAAAATGGGGTGCTTGCCCGAAATGGCAAAAGATGGAACTGATGTCATTACAAAGGTTGTGCAGTTTACACCTGATATTCTAATCATGGAAGTTCCAATGCTCGGTCTATCAGGTGAAGAGGTTATTAAGATTATAAGACAAATGGCACAATTTTCAACCCGTCCGATTATTACTTATAGTTTTTTTAAAGCAGAGGATTTAGGCGAAACAACGGTGCGTCAGAAGGCGATGGTTATTGATGATGCGAAGAATGCAGCTATGGAAGCTGGGGCGACAGCAGATATCGGAAGATTTAATGAGCATTCTTTTGTCGATACTATTTCAACTTACTTATCTTTAAGTCCAAAGAAAAAAGATTAGCGTTAATTTTATATGGATAAACTCGATCAAATTCTTTCGATTACTGATACCAAAGAGAGACAAAAAGTTTTAAGTGAGTATGCGTTAAAATTAAAAATTAGTCCTGCAAAGGCTAAGAATGAAAAGGGAGAAATTGACGAAAATAAGCTGACTGTATTTATTTTTGAAGCGAGGGAAGCACGTAATAAAAGTAAATCACAAAAAGTTATAATCCTTGTCATAGCGGCTGTATTCTTTGTTTTATGTACATGGGGCATGTATGTTGTGATGCGGATGTTTATATCAGGATAGGTCTTTTAGAGTGTAATTTCTTTTAACTTGTCTAATATTTTCCAGAAATCTTGCAACAAAAAATAAAAAGCGTGTATAATACGTTTATAAATTGTTAAACATTTCCTGAGGTTATATATGAAAAAAGTTTTGAAACCATGCATATGTGCTGTTCTTTTTGTTTTACTTTTTTTTCCTATTTGTGTATTTGCCCAGCAGGTTTCAAGCGATGTTGCAGGCCCGCAGAGTTTAATTCCTGCTGGTATTCTTCAAGAAGTTAATCAGATTAATCTGCTTGAAAATTTTAATGAAATCCGGCAAAAACTTATTCAAACTTTGCTCGTTTCTCTTCTTTGCTATGCTTTAATTTTTCTTTTTGTTCGCATATCGAACCGCCGAATCAAAGATATTAAGGCTCGCCACGTCATCAGAAAAAATATTGTTTATGTCATTAATATTTTCTTAATTTTATTTATTATTTTAATATGGATTCGAAATATCGGATCCATTACGATTTTCTTAGGTGTAGCGGGTGCAGGTATTGCGCTGGCGCTTCAGGAAGTTATTCTTTGTATCGCCGGCTGGTTTTTGATTGTAATGCGAAGGCCTTTTGAAGTTGGCGATCGTATTGAAATCTCGGGAGTTAAAGGCGACGTTATTGACATACGCTTGTTTCAGACGTCATTGCTTGAAATTGGCAATTGGGTGGACGCAGATCAAAGCACTGGCCGCATCGTTCATGTCCCGAATAGTTATTTATATAAAAAAGAATTATATAATTATAATCGTGGCTTTGAATTCATTTGGAACGAAATTCCAATCCTTCTAACATTTGAAAGCGATTGGAAAAAAGGAAAAGAAATTATGCTCTCTCTGGGGCAAAAGCAGGCTGAGGGAATGGAGGGAGTTGTTAAGGCTGCAATTGACCGCATGGCTCATCAATATATGATTTATTACCAGAAATTTACACCATTTGTATACGTTAATATAAAAGATAGCGGGGTTGAGCTAACTTTGCGCTATCTTATCGAAGCAAAGAAACGCCGATCTTCGCAGGACGAATTATGTCAACTTATCTTAGATGATTTTGCAAAAGAATCATCAGTCAACTTAGCATATCCGACATACCGTATTGTAAAAACATAAATAACTAGATTAACCAAAATGTCTTATATTGTCTTAGCCCGTAAATACCGACCACAAAATTTTGATGACGTTGTCGGTCAGGGACACATTACAGATCTTCTTAAAAAAGCAATTTCTTCAAAAAGAATTGCTCATGCTTATCTTTTCTGCGGACCAAGAGGAATTGGAAAAACTTCTTGTGCCCGTATTTTCGCAAAATCATTAAATTGCAAAGAGGGACCTACCTTAAAACCCTGCGAGAAATGTTCTTCTTGCCAGGAGATTACAAATGCTACCAGTTTTGATGTTATTGAGATTGACGGTGCTTCCAACCGAGGCATTGATGAGATCCGTACGTTGCGTGAAAATGTTAAGTTTGCGCCTACGTATGACAGATACAAGATTTATATTATTGATGAAGTTCATATGCTTACCACTGAGGCTTTTAACGCGCTTTTAAAAACACTGGAAGAGCCGCCTGAATATGTAAAGTTTATTTTTGCTACAACAGAGCCGAACAAAGTTTTGCCGACAATCATATCGCGTTGTCAAAAGTTTGACTTTAAGCGCATTTCGATAAAATTGCTAAATGAAACATTGGCTAAAATCGCCAAGGAAGAGAAACTGAAAATTGATCAAGATGCGTTATATGCTATTTCTAAAGCAGCAATGGGAAGCCTGAGAGATGCGTTAAGTATTTTAGATCAGCTGAGTGCATTAACGAGTCAGACAATAAAAAATAGCGATGTTTTTCTGATGCTTGGCCTAGTTGAGACAGATTTAATTTTTTCTTTGGTTGATGCGTTAGCTGATAAAGATTGCGCGAAAAGTCTTCAGATTCTTGACAATATTTTACAGCAAGGGAAAGATCCGAAACAACTTGTACGCAATCTAATCGAGCATTTTCGTCATTTGATGGTTATTAAGGTTGGAGGAAAGGCTTTAGGAAAATTGGTTGATCATCCTATCGCAGTAAAAGAAATGCTGCTTACGCAGTGCGATAAGTTTACGCTTCAGGAAATTTTAAAATCTATTGATATTTTTGTTGAGTCGCAGGATGTTGCCCGAACAATGGATTCGCTTCGCATTCCTCTTGAGGTCGCGTTTGCAAAATTAACTTATAGTGATGAGGCTGTAAAAGCAGGCGAGAAGGTTCTAGAGCGTTCTGAGCCAGCAAGAATTTCTCCTGTTGATAAAATTATCAATCGAAAAGGACATTTGGATTTTTCCGTTAAACAGAAAGAACAAAAGAATTCTGCTGATGCTAATGCATCGCCAGAAGGGAAGCAGAAAGAAGAAAAGCAAGATTTGCCTAAAAATGCACCTGATTCTGATTTAGTGACAGGAGAATTAACTATTGAAATAATTCGTAGAAATTGGGATGCAATCACATCTGCGGTTAGTCGAAAAAAGATGTCTATTGCAGCATATCTTCAGGAAGGAACGCCTTATCAGCTAAATGGTACGCAGTTAGTTGTTGGTTTTTCTGAGTCTGCACAGTTTCATAAAGAGACGCTGGAAGACAAAAATAATATGATTTTAGTTAGATCTATCATTGAAGAAAGATTTCAGAGGAAGATGGATCTTAAGTTTCAAATTGTTGATGAGCACAAGCCCAGGGCGCACGAACCGTTGGTAAAATCAACTCTTGAGAAGTTTCAGGGAAAAGTTACTAATAAATGGCATCGCGAAAGGCCTTAAAATAAATGTCTTATCCGAAGTTAATTGAAAATTTAATTGAGAGACTCACAAAGCTGCCGGGCGTTGGGCGCCGGAGTGCGGAGCGTATGGTTTTTTGGTTTTTAAATAATAGCAGGGAAGATGCTAAGAGTTTATGCGAAGATATCTTAAAGATTAAAGATAATTTAAATTTTTGTCGAATTTGTAATAATTTAAGTGAAACAGAAATTTGTATGATCTGTAGCGACACACACAGAGACGATGGAATGATTTGTGTAGTTGAGAATCCAAAGGATGTTTTAGCTATCGAGAAAACAGGACATTATCACGGAAGTTATCATGTTTTACTCGGGACGATATCTCCTGCCGAAGGTAGGGGGCCTGAAGAATTGCGTATCAATCAGCTTGTAAATCGTGTTCGTACTCAAGATGTTAAAGAAATAATTTTGGCAACAGATCCCGATACTGAAGGGGAAACCACGGCACTTTATTTAACAGAGCAGTTAAGGCCTCTGGGAGTAAAAATTACTAGAATTGGAATGGGCATCCCTATGGGGAGTGCGTTAGAATATACAGATATGTCAACACTAAGCGTTTCTTTGCGCTCAAGAAGAGAAATCCACGGTTGACAATTAGAAACTTTTGAGTATAATTTGGTTATTGTTCTTTTGAATTTATTCCCCTGTAGCTCAGTTGGTAGAGCGGTTGGCTGTTAACCAATAGGTCCGAGGTTCGAGTCCTCGCGGGGGAGCCAATACGTACGCCCAGCCGAAACGTTGGCGTTGCCGGTTAACAC
>JAOZRJ010000288.1 GCA_029931885.1 Candidatus Omnitrophota bacterium
TGCACTGGGTTATGGTATAGTTTACAGTATAGAGGATAAAATATGTTGCAAAATGAATCTATTAATGATTGGCTGAAGTTAGTTAAATCTAACTCAATCAACATTATGAAAACAGTAGCAGAAAACAAATTAAATCCAAATAATTATTATTTATCTGCAGAAGCAAAGAAACGACTGCGCTGGATGTATATACTTTACTTTGAAGAAGATGGCAATGTCTCCAGATCAGCAAGAAAGGTAGGATTATCCAGACAATGGCTATCGCATTTAAAGCAAAAATTCGAACAGCGTAACAAAGATCCAAGAGCTTTGGAGTCCGAATCCAAAGCGCCAAACGATACATCAAGTAGAATAAGAATTCCTAAAGAAACAGAAAAACTTATCATCAAGATCAGGGACGAATCACTTAATTGCTGGGGCAAGGAAAAGATAACTGCCGTGCTTAAAAGAGATTACGGAATTAAAGTAAATCCAAATACCGCAAATAAGTATCTGCATAAGCACAAAAAGATAGATCCAAAAATATCTTTAAAGAATAGCAAGGCGTTTGAAGCTAAAAAGATTAGAGATTCGGAAGAAATACTTTTAAAAGTCAAATTTCGTCCCCCGAAGAAAATTAAGGATTATGCTCCGGGAGCATTAGTTGAAAAGGATATGAAATATGTAAGGAAACCAAGGCAAAAATACGACGGCAAGCATAAGGAAAATTTTTGGTACCAGTTCACTGAAATTGACTCATTTACCAGGATAAGGACATTGGAAATATCTGATGAACAAAACACAAAAGCAACAATAGCTCTGCACAAAGAAGCAGTTAAACGATTTCCTTTTAAAATAGCTTGTGAAAATACAGATAATGGGTTTGAAAATAATAATAATTTTTCAAAAGAATTAAAGAAAGAAAATATTTTTCACTTTTATTCTAATGCCAGCACGCCGACAGATAATCCCAGAGTAGAAAGATCTCACCTGACAGATGACTTGGAATTCTACAAGAAAGGAAACACTTTCAACGATCTGCAACAGCAGAAAGAAGTTGCGAGAGAATGGGAATACAGATACAATTTTAAAAGACCGCATCAGGCATTGGGATATCTTACGCCAATGGAATTTTATGCTCTTTGGAAAAAGAGCCCAGAGAAAGCATATGCTATTACTGCACAGTGGCAAGAATATTTAAAAAAACAAAGACTGAGATTATCAAGTGCAAGGAGAATAAAAAAGAAAGAACAAATTGATACGTTAATGAAATTTATTGACGCTAAATTAAAACAAAACAATCAACAGGTTGAAGATGCTAAATCACAATTAATTAACTGTAAATTATGTTCCATAGCTTGAACA
>JAOZRJ010000142.1 GCA_029931885.1 Candidatus Omnitrophota bacterium
AAATACACTGGCAGTAATATGCATAGCGTTAACAAGACAAAGGCCTTCTTTGATTCCACTTTTATTAATTGCCTTTTGAACCTTATCGGTAATATTAATATATTCCCGTCGTCTTGAAGCGTGAAACCATAACTCTTCTTTATAGCTTTTCATAATATATCTCTCTTAATAAAAACCTTTATGTCTTTGCTTTTACCTTTTCAATAATTTTTGACAGCAACTCCTTAAAGGGTGCATACTGCCTTAATCTCTCTATATCCTTATCTTTTTGCATATGCTTAAAATCATGATAACCGTTTTTTATAGCTACCTTAACTGTCTGAAAAGCTTTCTCAATATCATTTAATAGCGAATAGCTACACGCAAGGTTATAAAAAATAATTGGATCCTCAGGACGCATCCGAGCCAATCTCTGATCAACGCTCAATCCTTTCTCGTAAAACCCATGTTTTGTATATAGATCGCCGAGGTTGATTAAGGCCTCAAGAAAATTTGGACTCTTTTCCAGGATACCTTCTAGAAAACGAATCTCAAATTCTTCATCCTTCTTTTTTTTATTTTCTTTTTTTTGTTCTTTCATTTTACTTTTCCAAGATAATGCTCTGACGAATTTCTTTTGAAAGTTTTTCTAAGGCATTCTTATACGCAAGATAATCTTCTCGTCCAATACGATCTACTTTAAAAATATTCTTTTCTGTGAAAACAATCTTACGATCCTTTTTTTCGTAAATATTTTCATAAGAAAACCACGGTGTATCGCTTCGAATAGATTTCGGCAATGAAACAATACGATACTTAAGAGGAAGATCTATCTCAAGAATCTTGATAATGCTTCGAGGAACCGAGAAATCAATGGCAAATAAACGCTCTTGTTTGGAAACTAGTGCAAGATCAATTCCTCCCAGCTGAGGAACTACCCGCATTTTCTCCCCTGCCCTAATAAGAAAATCAGAACCTTTAAATGAATACGATAAAATAATATCTTTAAACATTGTATCCAAATTCTTAATTTCATAAGCAATCAACTGAGATCCGGGGATTATTCCTTGGATGGTTTCTTGCAGATGCTCCTTAATAAGAATCGGCATTGTATAACGCAACCACCCTCTTTGCGCTTGATCAAAGATTCCGGAAGTTTCAACTCTTCTTTGCGCATTAATGTTTTCCTTAGTCTCAAACCTTAAAACTGTTTTCTTAAAGACAGCATTGTGTTTTGCTGGAAACTTCGGCGTTCTTAAAACGCGCCCCTGGTCTTTTAAGCAGACAAAAACATCCCGCCCTTGATCTCCTTGAGGTAAGTCGTCAAATAAAACTGTTTCTCCTGTAGGATCAAGAAAAACATAATTACCTTCAATCTCAGCAACAGCAATACAGTGATTAAACAAAAGCATTGGAAAATCTTCTTGCAAAAAAGGCAGCCCCTTCGTTCCTATCAAAACAGGGTAGGCTTCAACACCTATTTCTTTGAGCATGGAAATAAGCAAAATCGCTTGGTCTTTACAATCGCCATATTTATTAGAAAAAATTTCTATTGCCGAGTGCGGTTCATATCCTGCTTGCCCGTACTCGATCCCGACATAACGAATATCTCTTGCGCAAAAATTATAAATCGCCCTTGCCTTTTCTCTTATATCTTTAAGTCCAAAAACAAGTTCTTTAACCTTATCTTTCATGTCAGAATTCGACACAATCTTATCTTTTGCTAAATCCCACCACCAGGAATAAATCTCCTCCCAGGTATTAAATGTTGTTGAAAGGATCACCGGCGTGATCTCAGCCAAAGGAGGCATTCTCGGCTCAGGGATAATTTGATCAATATCTGAAAATTTCCAAGAATACAAAATTTTCTTTCCCTTAGAAGAAACCGTTGGATTTAAATTAATATTTTGACGGTTAAAACTTCGGTTAAGAATCTTAATATTTAATTTTTGCTCTTTTGGAAGAGAAATATTAACTTCAGAATATTGGATAGGATCCTTATGCTCTAAATAATGTCCGGTATTAAACTTATCATCCGCTATCATCTTACTTCTAAAAGTCTTTACCTTATATTCAAGGCAAGCTCCGACGGATACCTCAGGCATAGAAATAATCTTAACCCGCGCATTGCTATAAAGCGGAAAATTTAAATAGCGGGAAACATCTCTAATATGTTTTGACCCAACAGAAATAACTTCGCCGTCCGGTTTAATTATCCGCGCAAAATCAATATCAACCTTTTCATAAGTTGAGTCGTAAGGAATTTGAATTTCTCCTAAGGCCTTCCCTCTCTCATTTAAAATCTTAATAATATAGTGCTCAACATAAACAATCGAACGATCATCGGTGACGTCAATATCCTCTTTGGAAAATAACACGATAGCTCTTGCTTGAGGAAAATCTTCCTGAGAAGGCGCCTGGACAATTAAGTCACGCGTTTTCTGGTCTAAGCCTTCCAAATTAGTTTTCTCTTTTAAGGCATTAATGCTTTTAATTCTTTGCTGTGCCTCTTTTTGAAAATCACTGCCTTTAATTCTCGCATATATCTCTAATGCCTTCGTATGCAAATTATGTTTTTCACAAGTAACTGCATAATAATAAAGAGACTCATCGTCTAACTTTTCCAATTTCTCAAAAACAGACAGCGCATCCGTATAATTACCTGATTTATAAAAACAAATCGCTAATAATCTTTTTGAAAATTCCTGATCGGAATTCTTTAACGCCTCAATAGCCTTAACGTATTTCCCGTGTGCATAATAAAGAGCTCCAAGCTGATAATAAATGCTCTGATTATTTTGTTGCGTCTTAATAGCAATTTTATAATCCGTAATCGCTCTATTGTAAAATTCCTCTGACTTACCTGCATAGACCTTGGCATTTTCTAAAACTGTTCCTTTTTGCAAGGAAGCTTCTTCGCTTTTTGAGCAAGAATGCGCGGAAAAAATCAGAATAATTCCTAAAAAAATTGTTTTATATTTTCGTAAAATCATATATTTTCTTTATGCTTTTATCTGACCTATTGGTCTTTTTGTTAAAAAAACCAATAAAACGGTAGGAAATTATTTGTAAATGTTTAGCGTTCTGAGTAAATTTTATATTTCTTGTAGTCGCTTAATGAAGTAGCCTTCCATGCTCAAACAGCCCTCGCTTTGCTGCGGAACTGCGCGCGAAAAGCTACCTCATCAGTATCTCAATTAACTAAACATATACAATTATTTTGCCAAATATTTTTCTATACGCAGCAAAGCTTCTTTTAGGCTTTCATAACTTGATGCATATGAAATACGCACATGACCTTCAGCCGAAGGTCCAAAAGCCTCACCCGGAACTAAAGCAACTTTTTCTTTTTTCAATAACCCCTGAGCAAAGTCCAACGAGCTTTGCTTTAATTTCTTAGTTGATGGAAAAACATAAAAAGCTCCTTGAGGCATATGACAATCCAGCCCCATCTCATTTAAACGATTCACAACAAATCGTCGGCGGCGTGCATATTCTTTCTTCATTTCTAAAACATCACTAAAGCCGCTACGTAAAGCTTCAACAGCAGCTATCTGACCTGTGATTGGAGCACACAGCATCGTATATTGATGAATTTTAGTCATCCCGGCAATAATCTTTGAAGGGCCGCAAGCCCATCCTAAGCGAAATCCTGTCATAGCATAAGTTTTGGAAAAACCGTTTAAATACACAACACGGTTTTTCATCCCCGGGAAAGATGACAATGGAGTATGATCAAAATCATATGTAAGCTCATCATAAACTTCATCGCTAACGATTAGCAAATCTTTCTTTTTAGCAACGCGAGCAATATCTTGCAATTCTTTTTTTGTATAAGAAGCACCTGTTGGATTACAAGGATAATTAATAATCAAGGCCTTGACATTCTTCGTGCATGCCTTTTCGATCTGTTGAGCGGTAAGCTTAAATCCTGTTGAAATATTTGTTTTTAAAAAAATCGGTTTTCCTCCAGCCAGCTCCACAACAGCTCCATAAGAAACATAACATGGCTCATGGATCAAAACGCCATCTCCGGGATTAAGAATGGCCCTCATAGCCAAATCAAGCCCTTCGCTCACGCCTACCGTAATTAAAATTTCATCGTCAAGATTATAATTTAATTTATATCTGCGCTGTAAAAAATTAGCAATAGCCTTTCTTAATTCAACCATTCCTTTATTTGACGTATACGACGTATATCCCTTCTCCAGAGAAAAAATAGCCTTTTCGCGAATTCTCCAGGGAGTAACAAAATCCGGCTCACCAACACCAAGAGAAATCACATCTTTCATGTTAAGAACTAAATCAAAAAAAACGCGTATACCTGAAGGTTTCAGTTGTTTTACTTTTTTTGAAATTTCCATTATCTTGTCCTAATTAATGACATTTGGCGTTCTTCTTTTATCTTTGCAAATATCGTTAATACGAAATATTTAAACGTTGCTTTCGTTTTCCTTTTTTAAGAATATGTCCATCTTCTTTATATTTCTTTAGAAGAAAATGTGTTGCCGTTCCTCTAATATTAGACATCGGAGACAATTTTGAAGCAACAAAGTTCGAGACAGTCTGAATGCTCTTTCCTTCAACCTCAATCAAAAGGTCATAGCTGCCGGAAACCAAATAACAACTTTTAACTTCCGGAAAACTATAAATTCTCTCAGCAATATAATCAAACCCGGCATCTTTTTGAGGGGTAATGCTTACCTCGATCAAAGCCCTCACAAACGAAACTTTATCCTCAATAAGATCTTTATTAATAACAGTCTTGTACTTAACAATAATCCCATCTTTTTCGAATTTTTTTATA
>JAOZRJ010000143.1:0-3692 GCA_029931885.1 Candidatus Omnitrophota bacterium
CCCGTCATCTTGGGAAAAAGTGGTGTATTTATGTCTTGTTATTTGTTCAGCTGCTTTGGGTTAATATGCATGGCTTCTTTCTTTTTGGTCCTTGTCTTTCTTTGATTTGGGTTGTTTGTGAGTTTGTTAAACGACGAGTAAATCTTCCTTGGGAGTGGAACAAGGTTTCGTCTCTAACAGATTTCGAATATAAACATCTAAAAATTATTTTTATTTTCGGATCACTGTTATCCTTTGTTAACCCTCAATTTATTGCAGGAGCGTTTTATCCTTTCTCAATCTTATTTCAAATGGCTGGTGAATCCGGTATATTTTTTGACCATATTCAAGAATTGCAACGTCCAATATCTTTGACTACTATCTTTTCTTTGAAATATATTTATTATAAAGTTTTAATTCTTGTTTCTTTTTGCGGATTCATTCTTAATAAAAAAAGAATCAATATTGTATTGCTGGTGTTATGGGTTATTTTCTTAGTTTTATCTTTGAGAGCATTACGTAACATGGTTTTCTTTTCTTTTGTTGCGTATTGGACATGTCTTATTAATTTTAGAGATATACATTTTGAGAATTTATTTTATATAACATTTAAGAAAATAAAAGTTAAGTATATAGGGCTTTTTTTGCTAAAGATTGCGCTGATTGCTTGGATGGTTAATTTTGGATATGAGGCGTCTAAGGACGCATATTATGATTTTAAGAAGCATGAAATGAAAAGTACTTTCTCTGGAGTGGGTTTACGTCGTTTTCCATCTGATGCGGCTGACTTTTTGAATAAAAATAACATCAAGGGAAGATTCTTTAATGATTTTAATTGTGGTTCTTATTTGATTGGAAACACCTCTTCGGATATAACGTTTTTTATTGACGGGAGAACAGAGCTTCATGGTCCTGCTTTTTTTAAGAAATATTCAAAAGTATTGCGGGAAGGGGACATGAAGTTATTTAATGAAGCCGTTGAGAAGTATGATATTAACGGTGTTATTATAGGATCTGCGTATGGCAGTCTTCCCAAAGAGTTTGTGGATAATTTGTATAACGAAAAAGGATGGGTTTTAATTTATTTGGATCATGATGCTATTATTTTTTTAAAAGATATTGAGGAAAACAAGGCTTGGATTAAAAAGTATCGGATAAATTTTAAAAAAGAATTATTTCCTGGGTCTGAAATTAAAACAATAGGTTCCAGGAGAGTGTTCCCTTATTATCATATTAAAAGGGCTCTTAACTTAGAGATTTTAGGAATTGATGATAAAGCCTTTGAGGAAGCTAACAAGGCAATAGCGATCAGTCCTGCGTATTCAGAGCCTTATTTCGTTCGAGGAAAAGTTTATCTTAAAAGAAAAGATTATGAGAATGCCTTTAAAAATTTTCGTATTGCCTCGATGATTTTATCCGGAAATGCTGACAATAGATATTATCTCGCGTTTACATATCAAAAAATAGGTGAAACTGATAAAGCGATTAAACAGTACAAGTTAATGTTGAAAGCTAAGATGAAGGAAACAAGGGTCTTTTTGGGGTTAGCGCAATCATATATTGTAAATGAAGAATACGATAAAGCTTTTAAGGCTGTTAAAGCTGCGGTTAAATTAAAATCAAAAAAGACCAAAGATGTTTTAAAAACTGGAGATTTATTTTTTAAGAAAAATCAGTTTGAGTTAGCCAGAGATACATATGTTTTAGCTTCTAAGGAGAACCCAAGGTCATCAGAGGCTTACTATAAGATAGGGCTTTGTTATCAGTCGTTAAATGAGAAAGGAAAAGCCAGAGAGGCTTTTTCTCGAGGATTAAGAATAGATCCATCAAATAAAGAGCTAAAAAGACAGATAAAGAAATAATATTGGTAAGATAGCTTTTTGCTGTAAAACCATTAATTGCAAAATAAAAGCAGCATAGTATAATATAAAAAGTATCAAATCTAATTGTTAATTTGAAAGGTTTTTTATGCGAGATATTCTTACTTTTGTTTTAGCCGGAGGAAAAGGTGAAAGATTAGATCCGCTAACTCGTGACCGTGCAAAACCCGCAGTTCCTTTTGGTGGAATTTATCGTATTATTGATTTTACATTAAGTAATTGTATTAATTCCGGGCTAAGACGTATTTTTGTCTTAATTCAGTATAAGTCGTTTTCTCTCCAGAAACATTTACTCGCAGGGTGGGATATTTTTTCAAGTCAGCTGGGAGAGTTCATCGATGTAATTCCTCCTCAGCAGCGTGTTGGTTCTGATTGGTATAAAGGAACTGCTGATGCCATTTATCAGAATATATATGCGATTAAAGATTATGATCCTAAAAAAGTTTTGATTTTATCAGGAGATCATATTTATCGGATGGATTACGGTAGGGTGTTTAAATATCATGAAGAAAAGAAAGCAGCTGCTACAGTTTGCTGCGTTAAAATGCCTAAGTCCATGTCGATACATTTTGGAGTTGTAGAAGTTGATAAATATGGTCATATTTGTGGATTCCAAGAAAAGCCCGAGAATCCAAAGACTATACCAGGAGATTCTAAGAGCATCTTTGCATCTATGGGCATTTACCTTTTTGATAAAGATGCGCTTTTAAATGAATTAATTTTTGATGCTGAGCAATCTGATTCGCATCACGATTTTGGAAAAAATATTATTCCGTGCATGATTAAGCAAAAACGAAAAGTTTATGCGTATAATTTCTCTGATGAAAGTGGAAAGCCAAGATATTGGAGGGATATTGGAACAAGAGATTCTTATCATCAGGCGAACATGGATCTGTTAAAGGTTCATCCGGATTTTGATCTTTCTAAAAAGAAATGGCCGGTTAGGACTTACCATGAGCAATATCCTCCTATTAAGGTCACGAGCGGTAAAACAAATATAGGTTCTGAGTCTCCGCATATTAATAATTCACTTATCTCAGGCGGATGTGTCATTAAGGGTGCAAAGATTGAAAGGTCTGTTTTGTCTTCTAATGTTTATATTGAAAGCAAAGCAAAGATTAGCGACTCAATATTGATGGGAAGCGTGACGGTAGGTAAGGGTGCAAAGATAAAGAATGCAATTATTGATAAAGAAGTTATTATTCCTGATAAGACTAGGATCGGCTATGATCTCGATCTTGATCGAGAACGTTTTGCAGTTACTACTTCTGGTATTGTTATTGTTCCCAAAAAAGCTTCTTTTTATTAATCTTCATAAAGTTTTGTTTCCGAAAATAAACATATCTACAGATTTTAATTTATAAAAAAGAATATGGATTTTATAAATATTCAATATTACAAAACAAAAATTGGAGAACTTATTTTAGGTTCTTCTGAGGGGAAACTTTGTTTGCTTGATTTTAGATATAGAAAAATGAGAACTACAGTTGATAATAGGATAAGAAAAGGGCTAAATGCGGAGTTTATTGAAAAAGATGATAAAGTTTTAAAGGAAACAAGAAAACAAATTGATGAATATTTAAGCGGAAAAATAAAAGAATTTGATGTTCCAATTTTGATGGTTGGAAGTTGTTTTCAGAAACAAGTTTGGCAGGAATTAATGAATGTAAGATATGGAGAGACTGCTTCATATTTAGATTTAGCAAGAAGAATAAATAATGAAAAAGCTGTTCGCGCCGTTGCTTCTGCAAATGGCGCAAATGCAATTGGATTAATTATTCCGTGTCATAGAATTATTGAATCAAATGGCGGGATCGGAGGGTATGGCGGAGG
>JAOZRJ010000143.1:3702-4732 GCA_029931885.1 Candidatus Omnitrophota bacterium
AAATATTTAATTTATAATAAAAAGATTAATATAATATAATTTTAAAGAAAAAATAGTAAGGGCCGCAAAGTGATTTGCGGCCCTTACTATATAACCAAAAGATTATTGATTCAGAGCTTCTTTGAATTTTCGAGTTAAGAGCGGAACGACTTTAAAAAGATCACCAACTATTCCGTAATTCGCTACAGTAAATATTGGTGCATGCGGATCTTGATTTATTGCGATAATAATACTTGAAGATTGCATTCCGACTAAATGTTGGATTTGTCCGGAGATGCCACAAGCAATATAAATTTTAGGGCAAACTGTTTTGCCTGTTTGTCCAACTTGATGTGAGTATGGTATCCAGTCGCTGTCTACAGCAGCACGCGAGGAGCCAACTGCACCGCCTAAAACTTTAGCCAATTCTTCAAGCAGCTCAAAGTTTTCAGGACCTTTCATTCCACGTCCACCAGAAACGATAATATCTGCCTCAGCGATATTAATAGTTGATGTCACTTCTTCGACAATA
The DNA here is from genome assembly GCA_029931885.1 of Candidatus Omnitrophota bacterium. Next base: position 4,214 of record JAOZRJ010000143.1, read on the forward strand.
TCCAAAAGTTTTGTGCGTGATGTCAAAAGTGTTTTCGGGACAGTTTCTTCAATAATCTTTCCCTTTCGTGAGGTGTCTTCAGTTGATTCTTTAAAAACTTTGTGACGGACTGTCGCCATCTGTGGACGGTGATTTTTACTTAAAATGGTTGCCATAATGTTGCCACCAAAGGCAGGACGTGTTTGTAGCAAGAAGCGTTCTTTTTCATCGATATCTAATCCTGTGCAATCTGCGGTTAATCCTGTATGCAATTTAACAGCTACGCGGGAAATTAAAGAACGACCAATAAAAGTTGCTCCGCATAGAAATATTTCTGGTCTATGTTTTCTTATAAGATTTACTAACACTTTTGTATATGGTTCATCTAAAAAGTTTTCAAGTTCAGGAGCATCTATTACGTAAACGTTATCTGCGCCTCGGTGAATCAACTCTTGCGTTTTGTCTTTGATGTTGTGCCCAAGAAGAACGCAGGAAACTTCTACATCAAGTTTTTTAGCTAGATCCTGGGCCTTTCCGAGT
>JAOZRJ010000144.1 GCA_029931885.1 Candidatus Omnitrophota bacterium
CTCAGAAGAACAAAGAAGTTTTTGATAAACTCGAAGCAGCTTTTTTGATGCCTGTAGATCAATACATCGGAGGTATTGAGCATGAGATACTTCATCTTTTATATTCAAGATTTTTCACAAAGTTTCTTAAAAGCATAGGACTTGTTTCTTTCTCGGAACCTTTTACGCGTCTTTTGACGCAAGGAATGGTTTTAAAAGATGGCGAGGTCATGTCAAAATCCAAAGGTAACACAGTTGATCCTGACGCTGTGATTAGTAAATATGGAACAGATTCTTTAAGATTATTTATTTTATTTGCAGCCCCTCCAGAAGATCAACTTGAATGGAATGACAATGCCATAGAAGGGTCTTGGAAGTTCTTGTCGCGCATTTGGAATTTGGCAGAAACAAAATATCAGAGCGATGATAAAGATTCCTTTGATTCCAATGAAAGTGATAAGGAGCTGGAAAGAGAAAGAAATTTTGTTATTAAGAAGTTTACAAGCGACATTGAAAGAGGGTTCAAATTTAATACGGCTATTAGTAGCATTATGATTCTTCTTAATAAAGTTGATCAGTGTATTAAGGGAAAAAAGGGATTGCCCGTTGTTCATCAAGATATTCTAAATAGAACCATTGAAACAATTATTTTGTTATTGTCACCAATTACTCCTCACTTTTGCGAGGAGCTTTGGAAAAAGATTGGAAAAAAAGATAAAACTATTTTTGATGTTGTCTGGCCAAAATACGATGAAAAGGTTTTGATTACTGATGAAGTCTTAGTTGTTGTTCAAGTCAATGGAAAGCTTAGAGGTAAGTTTCAAGTTCCTGTTGATGCTAGTGAAGAACAGCTGAAAGAGATTGTTCTTTCAGATGAAAAAATTAAAGAGTATATTCAAGATAAATCCATTAAGAGGTTTATCGTTGTTCCTAATAAAATTGTTAATATTGTTATTTGATGAAATTTTACGCTGACCTTCATATTCATTCCCGTTTTTCCAGAGCAACGAGTAAAAGTTTAGATCTCGACGCACTTTATACTTGGGCTCAATTCAAAGGTATTCATGTCTTGAGCACAGGAGACTTTGTTCACCCTGGATGGTTTAAGGAAATATGCCAAAAACTTGAACCAGCGGAACAAGGTTTTTTTAAGTTGAAGCAAGAATACGCAAAACCGCTAGATAAACAGATTCCAAAGTCATGTCGTAATAAAGTACGTTTTATTCTTTCTGTAGAGATTTCGAGTATTTATAAAAAGCTCGATAAGGTGCGAAAGATTCATAATCTTATTTTTGCTCCGACCTTCAAGGCAGCGGAAAAATTACAGAAAGAACTTGGCAATATCGGTAACATCCATTCGGACGGAAGGCCTATCCTTGGTCTTGATTCGCGTAATTTATTGGAAATTGTTTTGGAGACAGACCCTAAGGCTTTTCTTGTTCCGGCGCATATTTGGACGCCGTGGTTTTCGTTATTTGGGTCAAAAAGCGGGTTTGATAGAATTGAAGATTGTTTTGGCGACTTGACCAAGCATATTTTTGCTCTCGAGACAGGGTTGTCTTCGGATCCTTTAATGAATTGGCGCCTAAGTCAGCTTGACAGTTGTGTTTTGATTTCTAATTCGGATGCACATTCTGCTTCAAAGATGGGACGCGAAGCTAATATTTTTGATACAGATTTTTCTTATAATGGAATTTATTCTGCACTTTCTAATCCTAAAGATAAAGGATTAAAGGGAACAATTGAGTTCTTCCCTGAAGAAGGGAAATATCATTATGACGGCCATCGTGATTGCAATACATGTTTAACGCCAAAAGAAACGATTAAAAATAAAGGGTTGTGCCCCGTTTGTGGAAAACCCGTTACCGTCGGAGTGATGGCGCGCGTTGAAGAGCTGGCTGATCGCGCTCAAGGAAAGAAATCTCTTCGTTGGCGACCTTATCATAGTTTGGTTCCTTTAGTTGAGGTGATTTCTGAGGCAAAAAAAGTAGGGCCGGCATCTAAAGCTGTCACAGGAGTTTTTTATCATATGCTAGATAAGCTTGGAAGCGAGATACACATTTTGCAAGATGCACCGATATCTGACATTCAATCCATAACAGGCGAGCTTGTAGCCGAAGGTATCCGTAGAATGCGTAAGGGAGAAGTTAAGATTGCTCCAGGTTATGACGGAGAATACGGAAAAGTGAATCTTTTTTCGCCAGAAGAAAGAGAATCTTTTACAAAGCAGTTAACATTGTTTTAATAAATCGTATTATGCACACCAGCGCTTTAAGGCCAACTGATATTAATGATCAGCAGTGGCAGGCTGTTCAGTTAAGAGGTTCTCATCTTTTAATTGTTGCCGGTCCAGGGACAGGAAAAACCCATACTCTTGTAGGGCGCATCATTTCATTATCGCGAGAGATATCTTCCAGCGAAAAAATTTTAGCAATCACTTTTACGAATAAAGCCGCCCAGGAAATGCGTGAACGGCTCCATTCTAAATTACCCAATCTAGATAAAAATATTGAGGCCGGAACTTTCCACAAATTCTGTATAAGAATTTTACGTGATTTTTCTTCCTTTTCGAGAATAGGAAGAAATTTTTCCATTGCTTCGGATGATCAGGCTGGTCAATTTTTTAAAGAAATATGGCCTGATTTAAAGGGAAAACCCCGACGAGCAAAGCTTAAAAGTATATCAGAGTATAAACAAAAAGAAGAGCTGTCAGATTTTCCAGAGGATATTTTGGCGTATAACCAATTATTGCGTAAAAATAATGTTTTGGATTTTGATGATATTTTATGCGAAGCTTTGTATTTATTAAAAATAAACAAGGATGTCCTAAAAAAGATTCAGAATCAATATCGTTATATTTTTGTCGATGAATACCAAGATATAAACAGTGTTCAGCATTCTCTGTTGAAATTGATCGCCTCCGAGAGAAATCTATTAACAGCTATTGGTGATCCGAATCAGGCGATTTATGGATTTCGAGGTTCAGATATCCGATTTTTTAAATCATTTCTTAAGGATTTTACCGGGGCGCAAGAATTAACTCTTCGCGAAAATTATCGCTCAACGGAAAACCTTCTTTCTGCGTCAAGCCAGGTTGTGCAAAAAGGAGAAAACTCCTATATTCCGGAGCTGGTAGCAAAGATTTATTCGCAAGGCCAGTTAGTTGTTTCGGAAACTGCCACAGGTAGGGCTGAGGCAGAATATGTCGTTCATCAAGTTGAGCAAATGATTGGCGGTACAAGCATGTTTTCTCAAGATTCAGGCAGGGTTAAGAGTTATGAGGATGGATGTTTTGGCTTTTCGGATATTGCAGTTTTATACAGGCTTAATAGTCAACGCCGAATTATTGAAGAGGCGTTTCATCGAAGCGGAATTCCTTATCAAGTTTCCGGAGACAAGTCTCTTATTGATTATAAAGAGGCAATGGAAGTTGTATCATTTTTACGCCCTAAGATTAATCAAGAAATCGGTGAGATTCAAAAGTATCTTTTGAGTGTTCAGAAAACGAAAAAGACTGATATCTTTCAGAAGCTTTTAACATTGGCAAATGAATCACAAACCACATATGAGTTTTTTGACAATTTATTTTTACAAAGAGAAAATGATTTAATTGATCGAAAGGCCGAGAAGGTATCTTTGTTAACGCTTCATAGCGCAAAAGGATTGGAATTCTCAGCTGTTTTTATCGTCGGGTGCGAAGAAGGCTTGATACCTTTAATGCAAGATAACAAAGAAACAGATATCCAGGAGGAGCGCCGTCTTTTTTATGTTGGTATGACGCGTGCTAAAGAAAAACTTTATCTGCTTAGAGCTAAGAAACGCTCGTTATACGGAAAAACATGTTTAACCAAATCCTCCCCATTTTTATCTGATATTGAAGAAGGATTAAAGTGTTATGAAAAAGAGAACGTCTTTCATAAGCGTAAGAAAAAAGATCAGGACCAATTAAATTTTTTAAAAGATTTCGGGTAAACTTTATGTTTAATCTTACAAAAGAAGAAAGAATTGTTCTTATTTATTTTGGCGCTATTTTAATCTTAGGGACGGGTATAAATTATGCTTGTAAAAGGAGCCCTATTTTAAAAGATGCCATAAATTTTTTAAATAGTAATCGTGTTTATTCTAAAATTGACATTAATCATGCTAGCATTGAAGAGCTAATCAAGATTCCACGCATTGGGCCGGCAACTGCCAAGCGCATTATTTCTTTTCGAGAAGAGAATGGAGACTTTAAGAATTTAAAACAACTTAAAAGTATCCATGGCATCGGTGATTCAACATATAGTACAATAATTAAATATTTAAAAGACCTCTAGTAATGATCACGTCTCGCAGACCACTTTTAAGTGTTGCCATTCTCTTTAGCATTGGCATTGTCATTGACCAGTATTTTAAGCTACCGTTTCAGGCGGCAATAATCTTGTCTTTTGGTTTTTTGTTGTTAAGTTTAATTTTTCTTAAAAAGAAATTTCTATCAACATTTTTTTTATTTCTCGCCATTATATCTTCAGGGATTCTTCTTACGCAAAATACGAAGACATTACCTCTAAACGATATTTCCTCTGTCCTCAAGTTTTATCGAGGGAAACAAGTGCCAATAGAAGGAATTATTATTTCTGATGTGCAAAAAAGAAGCTTTCATCGCACTCAGAAGTTAATGTTTGAGTTAAAAGTACAAAGATTACATACTAAGTGGGGGTGGAAGCCGAAAACAGGAAGAACTTTGGTTCAAGTATTCGGG